>NZ_JBHYHC010000060.1:3945-53596 GCF_042738955.1 Umezawaea sp. NPDC059074 | reverse complement strand
TGCGCCCCCACCCTCTTTCGTCTTGTCAAGGCGTCTTTCCAGCCTTGACAAGACGAAAGAGGGTGGGATAATTGGCGCAACCGGGGGTTCCCCCAAGCACAACACCAACCCTCAACTATGACCAAGACCCTCTTCATCAACCTCAACACCCTTACGGGGCCGGGCATCAGCATCGGGAAAGACCCACCTCTTGTACCCATACCACCGAAACGCCATAGCGATCAACGTTCCAATGATCTGAGCACTGGCAAAGTCCGCGATCTCCTCAAAAACCCGACTGACATGCGGCTCCTGCAAGTCGAACAAGTACCGCGACACGTACAACGGCAACGAGTTCAACGCGATACCAACACCGTTGATCAGGAAGAACAGCAGCGCCTCGTGGTGCCGCTCTCGCCCCCCTCGGGTCCGGAACGACCACTCCCGGTTCAGCACGTACGACACGATCGTCGCCACCAAAGTAGCGATGATCTTCGCTGTCACCGGCTTGTCGACGAGCACGGTCGTCTTCAACCCGAAGAAGATGGCCGTGTCGATCACGAAGCAGGTGCCGCCCACCACCGCGAACTTCAACAACTCGCGGTGCTTCAGGGCCAGTGAGCGGATCGGCTCCGGGAACCGGAGGACCATGTTTTCGACTACGGACACCCAAGCAGTGTACGGAGATCAGCTTAAAGCGCAGGTCAGGCGACCTCGCGGTCCTCGTCTTCGGTGACTACCCGCAGTCGCCTGGTCGCTCGGACGGCATCTCCGCGCGCGTCGGCTTCCGGGAAGACCCACTTCTTCATGGCCCAGTACTTGAAGGCCGTGGCGATCAGCATGCCGATGATCGATCCGCTGACGAAGTCCGCCACTTCCTCCGTGACCAGCGAGACCGCCGGGAACTGGAGCCCGAACAGGTGCCGCGACACGTACAGCGGCAGCAGGTTCAGGCCCACCGACACACCGCTCACGAGGAAGAACAGCGCGGCTTCGTGGTGACGTTCGCGACCCCCGCGGGTGTGGAACGACCACTCGCGGCTCAGGACGTACGACGCGATGACCGCCACCAGGATGCCGATGGCCTTGGCCGTGACGACCTTCTCCTGGAGCACGGTCAGCTTCAAGGCGTACCAGACGCCGTTGTCCACGAGGAACGTCGTTCCGCCGACGACCGCGAACCTGATCAGCTCGCGGTGCTTGTTGAGCAGGAAGCGGAGCGGTTCCGGCAGTCGGGCCATGGCCCTGCGTACGGCTGGCAGCACCAGCGCAGTTTACGGATGCGTGATCAACTGACTACGGAGGGGTCGGGCAGTAGCCCGGCAGGAGTTCCCCGAGCAGCGGCGGCCACCACGGCGGCAACGGCTGGCACGACGGCGTCGTCGGCGGAACCGTCGTCGTGGGCGGCGTCGTCGTCGGGGCCGGAGTCTCCACCGGCGGAGACGGCACGGTGGGTTCCGGCGTAGTCGTTGTCGTAGTAGTCGTCCCGGCAGGCGGCGTAGTCGTAGTCGTTGTCGTCGGCGGAACCGTCGTGGTCGTAGTCGTCGGCGGCACCGTGGTCGTAGTCGTCACCGGCGGCAAGACCACCGGCGGCACCACCGGCGGCTCGACACCGGGGATCAACGACACCGGCACGTCAACCGACTTCGTCGCACTGCCGAGCGTCGCCGTGAACCGCACGGTCCCACCCCGGTACGGCAGCCCGAACGCCCACACGGACATCCGGTACGTGCCGTCGCGCTGGAGGTCGGCGCGGCACTCGACGCGGTGGTGCGTCACCGCGCACCCCGCGTACGGCGCGACCAGGACGATGCTGTCGTCGGTCGAGATCGTCAGGGTCAGCGGCCCGGCGTTCGTCCCCGTGTTGCGCACGGTCACGTCCAGGCGCGGGTCCCAGAACACCTCGTGCCACTTGGTCACCGTCAACGCCAGGTCGTCGCGCACGGGCTGGACGTCGACCGACACCGTCACCTGCACGGTCAGGGTCGTGCCCGCCGACACGGTGCCGGTGATGACCCCGCCGGTCGCCGTGGTGTCGGCCTGGAGGTTGAACACGAACGTCGCCGTGCCGCCGGGCGCGATGCCCTGCGTGGTCGAGCAGGTGACCGTGCCGGTGCCCGCCGGACAGGTGACCGACTGCTCCGTCGCACCGTCCAACGCCAGCACCCGCGCGCCAGCGAACGAGCCGACGGGCCCGACCGAGCGCACGCCGGGCGGCAGCGCCAACGCCGTGCTGGCCGGGTCCGACACCGACTCGCCGGTGTTGCGGATCGTGATCGGCAGTGCCTTCGGGGCCTCACCGGGGACGAGCGAGAACCCGCTGGGCACCGTCGGCACCAACGTGGCAGGCGTCGGCGCGGGCGGGTCGGCTGGAACAGAAGGAGCAGGAGAAGCCGGCGTCGGCGACGGCGGATCCGGCTGCGGCGCCTGCGCGGGCGGCGGCACGACCGGCGGCACCACCGCGGGCGGCACGACAGCAGGCGGCACCACAGCGGGCGGCACCACAGGCGCGGGCTGCGACGTCGCCACAGGCGGCGGCTCGGCGATCGCGGGCGTGCTGTCCCCACCACCGGCCGTCAACCCGATCGCCATGGCCACGGCCAACGCCGCCCCGGACGCGGCCACCCCGAACAACTGCCGGGGCAACGACCCGAGCGCACCCGCCGCACCACCAGCTCCCGCCGCACCCACGACGGCCGTCGTGGCAACGGCCTTGCCCGCCCCGGCGGCGACCAGGTACCCGGTCGCCCCGAGCCCCAGCACCAGCGGCGCGATGACCGCGCGCAGCGATCCGTTCACGTCGGCGAGCTCGGCGGCCAGCGCGCGGCACCGGTCGCACTCGTCGAGGTGCGCCTCCACCTGCGTCGTCTCGCGCTTGGACAGCCCGCCGCGCACCCACGCGCCGAGCTTGTCGACGGTCGCGCGACACCGGTCGGACGTGGTCTCGGTGAGGTGGACCTGGAGGTACGCCTGGCGCAGGCCTTCACGGGCCCGGTAGGCGAGCGCGGAGACGCCGTTGGCGGTCAGGCCGAGCAGCGGGGCGACCTCGGCGGGCGACTGGCCCTCGATCTCGGTGTGCCACAGCACGGTCTGCCAGCGTTCGGGCAGCCGGGCGAACGCCTGCGCGGCCATCGACCGCTCCAGGCCCGCGACGGCGGTGTCGCTGAACGGCACGCTCACCGCGTCGGCGGGCACGCCGGACACGGCGGAGACGTCGTCGGACAGCTCCACCTTCTTGTCGCGGCGCGTCTTGTCGTAGGCGGTGTGCCGCAGCGCGGTCAACAAGTAGGCGCGAAAGGCTGAATCCGGACCGCGTCCACCACGGAGAGTGTCCAGGACTTTTGCAAACGCCTCGGACACCAGATCATCTGCCTCGGCAGAGGAACGCGTGAGCTGGCGGGCCAGGTTGTAGGCCGCCGAAACGTGGCGTTCGTACAGCTCGCCGTACGCTTCGATCTTCCCGCCGCGCACGGAGCCGATCAGCTCCGCGTCGCTCGGTCCCTGGACGTCAGCAGGAACGGTCGCCACGTATTTCCTCCCTCGCAGCGGTCAGTGTGACTCACGACGTCGCTCACCGTCACCTCAAGCCCCCCGACTGGTTGGGTGAAATCCCGTCACGACGGCCCGCCCGCCGCGTCCCGTGGTAGTGAACCGACCGGGAGGGGAGACAACCCACGTGGGTGTCGCACAGGCGGAACGCGTCTTGAAGTCCAGGTGGCGGACGGCCAGCCTGGCCGCGGGCTGGGCTTTTCCCGGCGATTGGCCGTTGCGGGAGGTCGACGACGTCTGCGCGGCCATGCTCGACACGGCGGACCCCGACGAGGCGCTGGTGCGGCTCGGCCGGGCTCGCGCGGAGGCGGGCGCGGGCCTCGACGAGACCCTGCTCGACCTGGCCGCGCTGCACGCCGTGCTGGACGGCGACCACGGCATGGTGTCGCCGAACATCGACGCGCTGCCCGCCCGGATGCTCCGGTTGACCGCCTCGGGGTGGGCCGACGTGCTCACCGAGGAGGCGAACGACCGCGGCGCCGAGGACCCGCTCACGGGCCTGGCGACGCGCGGCTACCTGCGCACCCGGCTGGCCGAGCTGTACCGCGAGACCCCGACGCCCGACGACCACTACGCGCTCGTCCTGGTCGGCCTCGACCTGACCCGCGCCACCGGCTGGTCGCGCGTGGTCGCCATGACCCTGCTGTCCGACGTGCTGCGGGTCGTCTTCGACGGCGGCGAGACCCTGGCCACGGTCGGCCCGTCGGTCGCCGCCGTGCTGACCCGCCGCGACGCCGCGCTCGGCAGGCGGATCTCGAACCTGCGCGTGCTGGCCGCCGACCGCCTCGCCGTCGACCCGCACGTAAGACCCACCGGCCCCGCCAAGGTCTGGTCGGAGCACCTCCCCGCGACCCACCACGACGTGTGCGCGCTGATCGCCGCGCTGGCCAGGTGACACCACTCGCGGGGGCGAGACCGCCGGGGCGCTGAACCCCTGTCCAGCACCCTCCCTTGCCGGAACGCCCGTCGCTCCCCGGAGCGGCGGGCGTTCGCGGTTCCGACGCCTTCGACGCCCGCGGGTTGCTCCCCCGAGGCGGACGTCACCAGGTCCACTACTTCACTAGTGAAAGGTGTTACCTTGGTGGCCGCCGACCGAGGGGAGAGGGACAATGACCTGGCGAGAACCGCCTGACCAGGCGATTCCGGTCATCGCCGAAGGCTTGGGCAAGAAGTACCGCCGAGGGTGGGCGTTGCGGGACACGTCGCTGGTGGTCCCGCGGAACCGGATCGTGGCCCTCGTCGGCCCGAACGGCGCGGGTAAGAGCACGTTGATGGGGCTCGTCACCGGGTTGCTGCGCCCGACGACCGGCGAGATCGCCGTCTTCGGCGACCGCCCGGCGGGCAAGGGCCTGCACCCCGCGGTCTCCTACCTGGCCCAGCAGAAGCCGCTGTACCAGCAGCTCACCGTGGCCGAGACGATGCTGCTCGGCGCGCGGTCCAACCCGACCTGGGACGACGGCTACGCGCGGCGCCTGGTCGAGCAGGCCGCGGTGCCGCCGACCGCGAAGGTCGGCACCCTGTCCGGCGGCCAGCGCACCCGCGTCGCGCTGGCGTTGGCGCTGGGCAAGCGCCCGCGCCTGCTGCTGCTCGACGAGCCGTTGGCCGACCTGGACCCGCTGGCCCGCGAGACCGTGCTGAGCTCGCTGGTCGCCGAGACGAGGGCGCAGGGCATCACCGTGGTGCTGTCCTCGCACGTGCTGGCGGAACTGGAAGGCGTGTGCGACCACCTCGTGCTGCTGCACAAGGGCCGCGTCCTGCTCGCGGGGGACGTCGACCGGCTCGGCGCCAACGGCACCCCGCTCGGCGAACTGGCGCTGAACCGCATGCGCGAAGCGGCACGGGAGGACGCGGCATGATCTGGGTCGCCTGGCGGTTGCACCGCCTCCAACTGATCACCCTGCTCGTCCTCCTGGTCGTCGGCGCGGTCGCGGTCGTCCTGCTGCGGTCGGCCATGCTCGACGACATCGCCGCCCTGCGGATCGCCGACTGCGTGACGAACACGGGCCGGGCGTGCCAGGCCTCCGAGGCCGTCGGGGACTTCAGGGTCGAGTGGCTCACCCCGCTCAACCTGGGGCAGGGCGCGATCCTCAGCCTGCCCGCGATGATCGGCGTCTTCATCGGCGCCCCGCTGTTCGCCAGGGAGTTGGAGCAGGGCACCCACGTCCTGGCCTTCACCCAGTCGGTGAGCCGCACCCGGTGGATGGTCGGCAAGCTCCTGGTCGCGGCAGTGCCCGCGGTGGTCGTGCTGATCGCGGCGCAGCAGCTGGTCCGGTGGTGGCTGTCGGCGGCCGGGAACCTGGGGCCGCTGGTCAACGGGCCGTTCCACGTCCTGAACATCGGGATCGAGAACGCCTCGCCGGTGGGCTACGCGCTGTTCGCCTTCGCGCTCGGCACGTTCCTCGGCGTGGTGTCCCGCCGCACCCTGGTGGCGATGACCGGGGGGCTCGCCGCGTTCATCGTCGTGCGCTTCGCCCTGTTCGACCTGCCCGGCCACCTGGTTCCCGTGCGGCACCTGGAGACCGACGCGGGCGGGAGCCTCGCCGAGAGCCAGGGCGTCTCCCTGGTGATCGACAAGGGGTGGCTGGACGCCGCCGGGCAGCGGGTCCCCGACGACCGGGTCGGCGCGCTGATCCAGGCCTGCAAGCCGACCGGGACGCAGGACGAGTTCCTGGCGTGCCTGCCGCGGTCCGGGCTCGTCGAGAAGTACGCGGACTTCGTGCCGGAGAGCCAGGCGTGGCAGGTGCACCTGGTCGACGCGGCCGTCTTCGGTGGACTGGCGGTCCTGCTGCTGGTGGGCACCGGCTGGGTGCTGCGGCGGCAGAGCTGACCTCGGTGGAGGCCCCTGAACAGCGGGAGCACCTATGCTGGCCGACGTGATCGAGTTCCGGATCGACCGGCGCTCCGGGGTCTCCACCTACATGCAGATCATCCAGCAGGTCCGACAGGCCATGCGACTGGGACTGCTGAACCCCGGCGACCGGCTGCCCTCAGCGCGGGAGGTGGTGGAGGCGACCGCCGTCAACCCCAACACCGTGCTCAAGGCGTACCGCGAGCTGGAACGGGAAGGACTCGTGGAGGCGCGCCGCGGCCTGGGGACGTTCGTGACGAAGTCGCTGTCCTCCGAGGCCACCACCGGCGACGACGCGCCGCTGCGGCAGGAGCTGACCGGCTGGATGGGCCGCGCCCACGCGGGCGGCCTGGTGGTCGAGGACGTCGACGCCCTGTACTCCGCGGTCCGCGACGAGCACTACCCCGCCGAGGAGCGATCGTGACCCCCTTGACCGCCACGGCACTGAGCAAGCGGTACCGAAATCGCTGGGCCGTCCGTGACTGCACGTTCGCCGTCCCCGAGGGCAAGGTCGTCGCCCTCGTCGGCCCGAACGGCGCGGGCAAGAGCACCCTGCTCGGCATGGCCGCGGGCCTCGTCCGTCCGACGTCCGGCGAGCTGAGCGCGTTCGGCACGCCCGTCCGCGGCGAGATCCACCCGGACGTCTCGTTCCTGGCGCAGCACCGGTCGCTGCACGCCGGTCTCACGGTGCGCGAGTTGACGCGGGTCGTCGGGGCGATGAACGACCGCTGGTCCGCCGACCGGGTCGACGAGGTGCTCGGCCTGCTGGCGGGCGTGGACCGGGACGCGAAGGTCGGCACCCTGTCCGCGGGCGCCCGGACCCAGGTGGCCATCGCGCTGGCACTGGGTCGGCTGCCCCGGCTGCTGCTCCTGGACGAGCCGCTGTCGGACCTGGACCCGCTGGCCCGCGACGAGACGCTGCGGATCGTCATGACCGAGGTCGCCGACCGCGGCACCACGGTGGTGATGTCCTCGCACCTGCTCAGCGACCTGCGCGAGGTGTGCGACCACCTGCTGCTCGTCGACGAGGGCCGGGTCCAGGTCGACGGCGACATCGACGAAGTCCTGGCAGGGCACCGGATCCTGGTCGGCCCCGCCGCGGAAGAGTCCACTGTGGAGGGTTCTCTGGTCAGCGCGACCCGCACGGAACGCCAGTCCACGTTGCTGCTGCGCGGGAACGAGTCGACGCCCGCGGGCTGGGTGGGCGCCGAGCCCGACCTGGAGTCCCTGGTCATGGGCTACCTGCGGGCCTCCCGCGAACGCCGGTTGGCGGATCGCCGCGGGTAGTCGTCCCGAAGTCCTCGAACGCCCGTCGCTCCTCGGAGCGGCGGGCGTTCGTCGTCGCGGGGCTTGACACCCGGACAAGTGATCCACTTAGCTAGTGTCTTAGTTGAGTGACACAATTCAGGGAGGGTGGCGTGGTCGAGTTCCGCATCGACAAGGCCAGCGGCCTCCCGGCGTACCTCCAGCTCGCCCGGCAGGTCCGCGAGGCGCTCCGGCTCGGCTGGCTGAAGCCCGGCGACCGGCTGCCGACCGTGCGCGACGTCGTCGCCACCAGCGGCGTGAACGCGAACACCGTGCTCAAGGCGTACCGCGAGCTGGAACGCGCGGGCCTGCTGGAAGCGCGGCAGGGCTCGGGGACGTTCGTGAAGGCCGCGCTGGGATCGGTGGACCCCGCGGTGATGGAGCGGCTGCGCGCCGGGCTCGTCGACTGGGTGGACGGGGCGCGCGCCGCCGGACTGGAGAACGAGGACATCGACGCGCTGGTCGGGTCGGTGCTCGCCGAGGGGGAGACATGACGGCTGTGGTGGACACCGCGGGCATCGCCGTGCGGGGGCTGGGCAAGAGGTACCGGAGGTCGGTGGCGTTGCACGACTGCACGTTCGACCTGCCCGCGGGCCGGGTCGCCGCGCTGGTGGGCGCGAACGGCGCGGGCAAGACGACGCTGCTGACCGTCCTTTCCGGACTGCTGCGCCCGGACGAGGGGGAGTTCGCGCTGCGGCCCGGCGAACGGGTCGCGTTCGTGTCGCAGGAGAAGCCGGTGTACCGGTCGTTCACGCCGAGGGCGATGCTCCAGCTGGGCGCGCGGCTGAACCTGGCGTGGGACCAGACGCGGGCGCAGGCGTGGTTGAAGCGCTTCGACATCCCGATGGACCGCCGGTGCGGAGCGCTGTCCGGCGGGCAGCGCACGCAGGTGGCGCTGGCCGTGGCGATCGGCTCCCGGCCGACGCTGCTGCTGCTCGACGAGCCGCTGTCGGACCTGGACCCGTTGGCGCGCACGGAGGTCATGCGGGAACTGCTCGGCGAGGTCGCCGAGTCGGGGACGACGGTGGTGCTGTCGACGCACATCGTGACCGAGCTGGCGGGGGTCGCCGACCACCTGTTGTTGTTGGCGCACGGGAAGCTGCTCGTCGGCGGCGACCTGGACGAGCTGCTGGCCGCGCACGTGATGGTGGTGGGGCCTCGGGCAGAGACGCCGCCCGTGGCGGGGGAAGTGTTGTGGGACAAGCACTTGGACGGCCAGTCGCTGTTCCTGGTGAAGGTGTCGTCGCCGCCCGCGGTGTCCGCGCCGTGGGTGGTGCGGCCGGTGACGTTGGAGGACTACGTGCTGGCGCAGCTGTCGGTCACGCGCAAGGGGGAGTCGGCATGACCACGGTGACGCGGGCGAAGGTGACCTTCGCCGACCTGCTGTGGGTGGCGTGGCGCAGGCACCGCACGCTGATCCTCGCCACGACCGCGCTGACGGCCGTCGCCGTGCTGGGCATGGTGCGGACGATCGACGCGTCGGAGACCGGGCCGACCGGGCTCATCGGCGTCTACTTCCGGCTGTTCTGGCAGCCCCAGGAGGTCAACCTGGTGTTCGGGGCGGCGATCGCGGTGTTCTGGGGAGCGCCGCTGGTGGCCCGCGAGCACGAGGCCCGCACCAGCCTGGTGGCGTGGGGGCAGGACGTCCCGGCCACCCGCTGGCTGACCGGCCAGGTGGCGCTGCTCGGAGGACTGGCGAGCTGCCTCGCCGCGGCGGTGTGGCTGACCGAGCGGTACCTGACCGGCCGGATCCACGAGGTGAGCAACGGCGCCTTCTACGAGCCGTTCACCTCCTGGTTCGAGGTCTCCCCGCAGCTCCAGATCGGCTACGCGCTGTTCGGCCTCGCCGTCGGCGTGGCGGCGAGCGTCCTGGTCCGGCGGACCATGCCCGCGATGGGGATCGCGCTGGTCGTGTTCGGCGTGGCACGGGTCGGGGTGATCAGGTGGGCTCGGCCGTACCTCGTGCCGCCGGTGCACACGTTCGAGCCGTTCGGCAACGAGTACAAGTTCCAGGTCCCCGACTACGCGATGTACGTCTCCAGCGGGTACGCCGACGCGAACGGCGTGCCGCTCGCCTACCAGGAGAGCTGGAACTGCGGCCGCGTCGGGTCCGTGGAGAACTTCGAGTGCGTCAAGGCCCACGGGGTGGCAGGCCACTACGCCGACTTCCAGCCGCTCGAACGCCTCGGGCTGTTCCAGTGGATCGAGACCGGGATCTTCGTGGTCCCCGCGGCCGGGCTGCTGGTGCTGGCCTGGTGGTGGCTCGGGCGGGCCCGTCGGGTGTAGCCGGTGTCGGGAGTCCACGTTTGTGCAGGTAGAGTGACCGTCCCGTGGACTCCCGTACCGGCCTTCCCGTCGTTGGCATGATCGGTGGCGGCCAGCTCGCCCGCATGACCCACCAGGCGGCCATCCCGCTCGGCCAGTCGTTGCGCGTGCTCGCCGTCTCCGACTCCGATCCCGCCGCGCTCGTCGCGCGCGACGTCGTGCTCGGCTCGCACACCGACCTGGACGCGCTGCGCGCGTTCGCCGAGGGCTGCGAAGTGGTCACGTTCGACCACGAGCACGTGCCCGGTGAGCACCTGCGGGCGCTGGTCGCCGAGGGGGTGAAGGTGCACCCCGGCCCGGACGCGCTGATCCACGCGCAGGACAAGCTGGTGATGCGCCGCAAGCTCTCCGCCATGGGGCTGCCGGTGCCGCCGTTCGCCGAGGTCACCGCCCCCGCCGACGCCCTGTCGTTCGGCGCGGAGCACGGCTGGCCGTGCGTGCTCAAGGCCGTGCGCGGCGGGTACGACGGCAAGGGCGTGTGGATGCTGAACACGCCGCACAGCGCGCGGACCGTCGTGGAGGAACTGCTGGCCGCCGGCACGCCGTTGATGGTCGAGCAGTGCGTGCCGATGCGCCGCGAGCTGGCCGCGCTGGTGGCGCGGTCGCCGTTCGGCCAGGGCGCGGCGTGGCCGCTGGTGGAGACCGTGCAGTCGGACGGCATCTGCGTCGAGGTGCTGGCACCGGCCCCGGACGTCGCCCCCGGTGTGGCCGAGGCCGCGCAGGAGCTGGCGCTGAAGGTCGCCGAGGAGCTGGGCGTCGTCGGGCTGCTGGCCGTGGAGCTGTTCGAGACCGCGGATGGCGTCGTGGTGAACGAGCTGGCCATGCGCCCGCACAACTCCGGCCACTGGACCATCGAGGGCTCGCGCACCTCGCAGTTCGAGCAGCACCTGCGGGCCGTGCTCGACTACCCCCTCGGCGTGACCGACCTGGCTGCCCCCGCCGTCGTGATGGCGAACGTCCTCGGCGCTGAGGAAGCCCCGAAGATGGGCCCCGACGAGCGGCTGCACCACCTGTTCGCCCGGTTCCCCGACGCGCACGTGCACCTGTACGGCAAGGCGGAGCGGCCGGGCCGCAAGATCGGCCACGTGACGCTGCTCGGGGAGCGGATGGACGACGTGCGCGACCGGGCGAAGCTCGCCGCGCACTGGCTCTCCGACGGCGTGTGGCTGGACGGGTACGACATCCACGGAGGGCAGCAGCAGTGACGCACGTTGGCGTGATCATGGGAAGCGACTCGGACTGGCCGGTGATGAAGGCCGCCGCCGAGGCGCTCGCCGAGTTCGACGTGCCGTACGAGGTCAGCGTGGTGTCGGCGCACCGGACGCCGCAGCGGATGATCGACTACGCGCGGTCGGCGGCCGGTCGCGGCCTCAAGGCGATCATCGCGGGTGCGGGCGGCGCGGCCCACCTGCCCGGCATGGTCGCCTCGACGACCGTGCTGCCGGTCATCGGCGTCCCGGTGCCGCTGAAGTACCTGGACGGCATGGACTCGCTGCTGTCGATCGTGCAGATGCCCGCGGGCATCCCGGTCGCCACGATGGCCGTCGGCGGCGCGCGCAACGCGGGCCTGCTGGCCGTGCGCATCCTCGCCGCGTCGGACCCGGCGTTGCAGGAGCGGATCGCCCGGTTCCAGGCCGACCTGGAGCAGATGGTGCTGGACAAGGACGCGGCGCTGCAGAAGTCGCTCTGACCATCCCCGCGCGGGTGCCTTCCCCGAAGTGGTGAAAGGCACCCGTGCGCGGGTATGTGAACGCGGGCTAACATCGACCCAGTAGGCCCTACTGGGAGGTAACAAGTGGACCCGAGCTTCGGCACGTACCAGCTCGCCGAGGAGCACGACGCGCTGCGCGAGGCCGTCCGCTCGCTCGCCGACAAGGAGATCGCGCCCCACGCGGCCGACGTCGACGAGAACGAGCGCTTCCCGGTCGAGGCCCTCGACGCGCTGGTCAAGTCCGGTTTCGCCGCCGTGCACGTGCCCGAGGAGTACGACGGCCAAGGCGCGGACTCGGTGGCCACCTGCATCGTGATCGAGGAGGTCGCGCGGGTCTGCGCGTCGTCGTCGCTGATCCCGGCGGTCAACAAGCTGGGCACGATGCCGATCCTGCTGTCCGCGTCGGACGAGCTGAAGCAGCTCGTCATGCCGTCCATCGCCTCCGGCGAGGCCATGGCGTCCTACGCGCTGAGCGAGCGCGAGGCCGGGTCGGACACGGCGTCCATGCGCACCCGCGCGGTGCTGGACGGCGACCACTGGGTCCTCAACGGCACGAAGTGCTGGATCACCAACGCCGGCGAGTCGACCTGGTACACCGTCATGGCGGTCACCGACCCCAAGGCGGAGAAGAAGTCCAACGGCATCTCGGCGTTCGTGGTCCACAAGGACGACCCCGGCTTCACCGTGGGCTCGAAGGAGCGCAAGCTCGGCATCAAGGGCTCACCCACCCGTGAGATCCACTTCGAGAACTGCACCATCCCGGCGAACCGCATCATCGGCGAACCCGGCACGGGCTTGAAGACCGCCCTCCGCACCCTCGACCACACCCGCCCGACCATCGGCGCGCAGGCCGTCGGCATCGCGCAGGGCGCACTGGAAGCCGCCATCGCGTACGTCAAGGACCGCAAGCAGTTCGGCAAGGCGATCGCCGAGTTCCAGGGCGTCCAGTTCATGCTGGCCGACATGGCGATGAAGGTCGAGGCCGCCCGCCACATGGTCTACGTGGCCGCCGCGAAGGCCGAACGCGGCGAACCGAACATCGGCTTCATCACCGCCGCAGCCAAGTGCTACGCCTCCGACGTCGCCATGGAGGTCACCACCGACGCCGTGCAGCTGTTCGGCGGCGCGGGCTACACCCGCGACTTCCCGGTGGAGCGCATGATGCGCGACGCCAAGATCACCCAGATCTACGAGGGCACGAACCAGATCCAGCGCGTCGTCATGTCCCGCGCGCTGCTCAGGGGCTAGTTCGACGGTGTCGCACGACGGCCCGGAGGCGGTTCGCCTCCGGGCCGTTCTGTTGTCCGGCAACGGGTTGTGAGCAGGGGCACAGTGGCGGGTTCTTGCCTTCGGCGCAAACGCTTGCTGAATGCTGACAGCGTTTCGACAGCTTGGAATCGACCGAAACGGTGTTTGGATTCCCTAGAGTGTCGTTCAAATACGAACGAATCTTCGGGGAGTGGGAAGCATGGAGCGCGTGCGGGACCTGGCGGCACTGATCGGGCGACTGGGCGTGGGCGCGGTGTTCATCGCGCACGGCTGGCAGAAGTTCTTCGAGTACGGCCTGGACGGCACCGCGGCGTCGTTCGTGCAGATGGGAGTGCCCGCGGCCACGCCTTCGGCCTGGTACGCGGCTGTCGTGGAGCTGGTGGCGGGCGCGTTGCTGCTGGTCGGGTTCGCCCTGCCGGTGGCCGGGGTGCTGCTGGCGCTGGACATGGCGGGCGCGCTGCTGATCGTGCACCTGCCGAACGGGATGCTGGCCCCCAACGGGTACGAGCTGGTGCTGGTGCTCGGGGTGGCCGCGTTGGCGCTGGGCTTCAACGGTGGCGCGTACTCGCTGGACCGGGTGTTCAGGAAGACGCCGGAACCCGTGTCGGTCTGAGGCGGTGCCGTGGGGGCGGCCGAAGCCCCCACGGCTAACGTCCGCGTCCATGGACAGCCGGATCAGGTCGCTGCTGCCGACCCTCGTGGTCGACCTCGTGCTGCCGATCGGCGGCTACTACCTGCTGCGCCAGTTCGGCGTGGACGAGTGGATCGCGCTCGCCGCGGGCGGTGTGGTGTCGGGGCTCGTGCTGGTGGCCGGGATCGTGCGGAGCCGCCGGGTCGACGGGACCGCCGTCTTCATGCTCGGGCTGTTCGCGTTCGGGCTGCTGACGCTGCTCCTCACCGGCGACGAGCGGTTCGCCATCGCCAAGGACTCGCTGATCAGCCTCGTGCTGGGGCTGCTGTTCCTGGGGTCGCTGCTCACCGCGCGGCCCCTGCTGCTCGTGCTGGTGGCGAAGACCGCGCCCGCGGTCGTGGAGCGGTACGAGGACTCACCCGCGGTGCGGCGGACCGTCCGGTTCGCCACGCTCCTGTGGGGTGCGGGTCTGCTGGCCGACGCCGCACTGCGGGTGGTCCTCGTCTACGCGTTGCCGGTCGACGTGATGGTGGTCGGCTCGCCGTTGCTCACCGTGCTGGTGGTCGCCGTCCTGATCGTCGTGACCCGCTGGTACGGCAAGCGGCAGCGCGACTAGACCGAGAAACCGCCGTCGACGCTGAGCGCGGCCCCCGTGGTGAACCACGACTCGGGCCCGGCCAGCCAGCCGACGGTGGCGGCGATGTCGTCCGGCGCGGCGTAGCGCCCCACGGGGGTGAGGCCGCGGACGACGTCGGCGTTCGGGCCGTCCGCCGGGTTCGCGTCGGTGTCGGTCGGGCCGGGGTGGACGAGGTTCACCGTGATGCCCCTCGGGCCCAGTTCGCGGGCCAACCCCTTCGTCAGGCCGACGAGCGCGGTCTTGCTCATCGAGTACAGGCTGAAACCGGGGAACACCACGCGTTCCGCCATGTTGCTGCCGATGCTGATGATCCGCCCGCCGTCCCGCAGGTGCCGCGCCGCCGCCCGCGCGGCCACGTACGGCGCCCGCACGTTCACCGCCATCGTCCGGTCGAACTCCTCCGGTCTCAGGTCCTCGACCGGGCCGACCGCGAACACGCCCGCGTTGTTCACCAGCACGTCCAACCCGCCGAACGCCGCGACGGTCTCCTCCACCGCGCCCGTCACGGCGTCCACGTCCGCGCTGTCGGCCCGCAGGGCCAGTCCACGGCGACCCTCCGCCTCGACGCGGCCGACCACCGCGGCCGCGTTCTCCTTGTCGTGCAAGTAGGTCAGCACCACGTCGGCGCCTTCCCGCGCCAGCCGCACGGCCACCGCGGCGCCGATGCCCCGGCTGCCCCCGGTGACCAGTGCGACCTTGCCCTCGATCCTGTTCATGGGACGAGCCTGGCCGACGCGGAAGTCGTTGTCCGGCGGGAAAACGACGTCAGGGTCAGGCCGCGCCGCCCAGTTCCACGGTCGTCTTCTCGCTGATCCGCCTGGCGGGCAGCAGGTCCGCGTTCACGTTGCTGCACTGCACCAGCGACCCGCCGCCCGCGAGCACGGCGAGCAGGCCGTTGAGCAGCCCGTCCGGCTGGTTCCACTCCACGGTCGACAGCACCCGCGTGTCCAGGCCGATGCCGAGGACCTCCGCGCGGGTGCGGGCTTCCGCGACGACGTCGTCCACAGTGGACTTCCCGAGCGCCGGGGTGTCGCCGGGCGTCGGGCCGTACGGGGTGAAGTCGTCGCCGTACACCCGGACGTCGTCGAGGAAGTCGACCGCGCCGTCCAACTCCTGGCCGCGCAGGCCGAGGCCCATCGGGTGCAGCGAGGCGACGGCGACCACGTCCGCGCCCGGAGCGGTGCCGTCGGGCGCCACGAACGCCACCTTGGCGCCGCTCGGGTCGTCCGTCACGGTCGCGCCCGCCCACCACGCGCCGAGCAGCACGCCCGCCGTCTGCCAGTGCGCGGGCAGCAGCACGGCCACCCGGTCGCCGGGCTCGACGTCGTGCTCGTCGCGCAGCCAGTTCGCGGTCTTCGCGGCCCAGTTGGCGATGGTGGCGCGCGACAGCTCGACCCGTGAGCCGTCCGCGTCGTCGTAGTGGGTGATCAGAGGTCGCCCCGGCCCGGCGGCCAGCAGCGGCGCGAACAGAGCTTCGGTGACGCTCACGGTGGTGCGGCTCCTAGTCGACGCAAGGGACTTCCGGCTGGGCGGCGCGGTGCGCGCCGTCCAGACCGACCACCTTGCCACCCGCCATCCGGTGCGGGGGGCTCGGGGGCGTGCTGGGCACCAGCGTGGGCCCGAGCAGCTGCCCGACGAACGCCTTCACGGCCGCCACGTCGACCTTCACGATGCTCTGCCCGCGCTCGTTGCGGGCGTCGATGTCCACGACCGGGATGGTGGCGAACTCGACCGTGCCGCCCGCGATGCCCTTGGCCTGCTGGGCGAGCGTCACGAGGTCCAGCTTCTCGTCCACCACGATCGACTTGGTCACCGCGTCCAGCAGCCCGGACAGCTTGGCCTGGTCGGTGAACGTCCCCGCCGACAGCAGCTCCGTCACGGCCGAGGACAGGAACACCTGCTGCCGCCGGATCCGGCCGAGGTCGCCGCCGGGCAGGTTGCGCTGCCGCACGAACGCCAGCGCGTCGCCGCCGGTCACCCGCTGCCGCCCCGCGCCGAAGTTCGCGCCGGACGCCGGGTCGCTGGTGCCCGCGTTCAGGCACACCTCGACGCCGCCGATCACCTGCGTGAGCAGGTAGAAGCCGTAGAGGTTGATCTCCGCGTAGTTGTCGACGCGCACGCCGGTGAGGTCCTGCACGACCTGCACGAGCACCCGCCGCCCGGCCTGGTCGCCCTGCTTCTCCAGCTCGGCGCGGTCGGTGACGCCCTCGCCCTCCAACCGGCGGATCGTGGCGTACTTCGTCAGGCCGTACGCCCCGTTGATCTTGTCCTCGCCGACGTCCGGGATCGGCACGTACGTGTCGCGCGGGATCGAGATCGCCGTGGCCTTCCCGCCGCCGTGCGGGATGCGCAGCACGATGAGCGTGTCGGTGTTCACGCCGTCGGCCGCCTCGGTGCGCAACTGCCGCAACACGCTGGGGGGCAACGTGTTCCCCTGCGCGTCGGTGCGGCTGTCGCTGCCGACGAGCAGGATGTCCGTCGCCCCGTCCATCATCGGCGGCGCGTTCGGCACGTCCGACAGCACGCTCAGCACGTCGGTGGTGTTGACGCTCTCCTGCACCCGCTTGAGCGTCGCCCAGCCGTACCCGGCGCCCGCGAGCACCGACGCCGACAGCACGGCGACGAGCACGCGCGCGACCACGGCAAGGGCAGCCCTCAAGGCGTCCTCCTCAGCGGGGGGTGGTGAGCACCAAGGCTAACCACGCGACGGCCTCCGACGTGGCCGTATTCACTGATACGGACGCGTCAGTTCACGCAGACGAGGCCGCCCGCGGTGATCGCCGGAGGCGCCGAGGGCGTGGTCGACGGCGAGCCGGGGACCGACGTGCCCGGCGTGCCCGCGGGGTCCGACCGGTCCTCGGTCGGGGTGTAGTCGGCGCCGACGTAGACCGCGACCTGGTTCCTGGTCAGCGATCCGTCCTCCTCGACGGTGGCGTCGCCGAACTCCTTCGCGAGCTTCTCCGCGACGGCCTTGTCGCCGGGGGCGTAGTGGACGACGCTGGACTCCAGCAGCGTGTCGGCGGTGCCCGGCTGGCCGCGCAGGTAACCCTTGGTGGCCAACGAGTCCAGCACGGTCGCGGCGAGCTTCGCGGTGCCGGAGGCGTTGTACACGTTCACGGTGACCTGGCTGTTGGGCGTGACCGGCAGGTTCGACGACGAGGTGCTCGGCGACTGCGTCTCGTCGGTCGCCAGGTTCTTGATGAAGTTCTTCACCTTGGCCGGGTCGACCTGGAGCACGTTGCCGTCGCCGTAGGTGTCCATCGTGTCGCCGACCGGGATGGTGCGGAACTCGATGTTGCCGCTCACCAGGCCCTGCATCTGCTCGGCGAACGTCGCGATGTCCCAGCCCTGGCTCAGCACCACGGACTTCTGCACCGCCGCGACGAGGTTGTCGAGCTGGGTGATGTTGGTCAGCATCCCGGTCGACAGGACCTTCTTCGCCAGCGCGCCGATGAACACCTGCTGCCGGGCGATCCGGTCCAGGTCGCCGCCGGGCAGGCCCTCGCGCTGCCGCACGAACGACAGCGCCATCGCGCCCTCGATCGTCTGCGGGCCCGCGACGAAGTTGGCTCCGGACTTGTAGTCGCTGGTGGCCTGGTTCACGCAGACCTCGACACCGCCGATGGCCTTGGTGACCTCGTAGAAGCTGGCCAGGTTCACCTCGGCGTACCGGTCGATCGTCACCGAGTTGCCGGTGAGGTTCTCGATGGTCTTGATGAGGGTCTTGCGGCCCGCCGTCGTGGACTCGGTGTTGATCTTGGCCTGGTCGGTCTCGCCCTTCGCGGCCATCTCCTCCGCGACGGTGTTCTTCTGCCGGGCGAACGCCGAGTTGAGCTTGTGCTTGCCGAAGCCGTCCGCGATCTCCACGTACGAGTCGCGCGGGAACGAGAACGCGCGGGCGCGGGTCCCGTCGACCGGGATGTGCACGAGGATCATCGTGTCGGTGTTCATCTCGCCGTCGGCGACACCGCCGCTGAGGAGGTCGAGCACCTCGGGCGCGAGCGGGTTGCCCTGCGCGTCGACGCGGCTGTCGATGCCGACCATGAGGATGTCGACCGCGCCGTCGAGCGGCTTGCGTCCGACGCCGCCCGGCTCCTCGCCCGCCTGGGCGGAGATGACGTCGGTCGTGGTCGTGCCCTGGTCGAGCGTGCGCAGGAAGCTCCAGCCGTACCAGGTGACCACGATCACAGCCGCGGACAGCAGGGCCAGCAGCGAACGCCCGGTGATGAGCAGTGCTCGGAGCGTGGTCGAACGCCGAGGTGCGGGGGTCGCGACAACCCGGATAGGTCCTGGTTGCTCGCTCGCCAGTGGCGGTCTGCCCTCCACGAGTGGTGCCTCCCCCGTGCGCGGTGCTCTGAAGCAAAGATTAATGGGCCAGGTGCCATGGGCGCTGGTTGTTCTTCTTATACGGGAGACGCTGTAACAACCTGGTGGGTTGCACGCTTTACTAGGTGACTCACTGCGACGGTTACACCGGTGTAAAGGACTTGGACATGCGCGTTCTGGTGACAGGTGGGGCGGGTTTCATCGGCTCCAACTACGTCCGGGAGTTGCTCGGTGGCGGCTACCCGGCCTTCGCCGACGCCGAGGTCGTCGTGCTCGACAAGCTGACCTACGCGGGCAACGAGGAGAACCTCGCCCCCGTGGCGGGCAGCGACCGGTACCGGTTCGTCCAGGGCGACATCTGCGACCCGACCGCCGTCGCCAAGGTGATGGAGGGCGCCGACGTCGTCGTGCACTTCGCGGCCGAGTCGCATGTGGACCGGTCGATCAGCGGATCCGCCGACTTCGTGCTCACGAACGTGCTGGGCACGCAGACCCTGTTGCAGGGCGCGCTGGACGCGGGCGTCGGCAAGTTCGTCCACGTCTCCACGGACGAGGTCTACGGGTCGATCGACGAGGGCTCCTGGCCCGAGACCCACCCGTTGGAGCCGAATTCGCCCTACTCGGCGTCCAAGGCGTCCTCGGACCTGCTGGCGCGGGCGTTCCACCGCACGCACGGCCTGCCGGTCAGCATCACCCGGTGCTCGAACAACTACGGTCCGTACCAGTTCCCGGAGAAGGTGCTGCCGCTGTTCGTCACGAACCTGATGGACGGCGGGAAGGTGCCGCTCTACGGCGACGGCCTCAACGTCCGCGACTGGCTGCACGTGGACGACCACTGCCGCGGCATCCAGCTCGTCGCCGAGGCCGGCCGTCCCGGCGAGGTCTACAACATCGGCGGCGGCACCGAGCTGACCAACCGCGAGCTGACCGAGCTGCTGCTGGCCGCGATGGACGCCGACTGGTCGTCGGTCGAGATGGTGACCGACCGCAAGGGCCACGACCGCCGCTACTCGGTCGACATCACCAAGATCAGCGCCGAGCTGGGCTACGCGCCCCAGGTCGACTTCGCCGAGGGCCTCGCGAGCACCGTGGCGTGGTACCGCGAGAACCGCGCGTGGTGGGAGAAGCTCAAGGCTCGGGCGAACGGCTGATGGCGCTCGCACTCCTCGTGCCCGGCGGTCGCGGCCAGCTCGGCCGCGACCTCGTCGCCGCCACCCCGCGCGACGGCATGGCGCACGCGCCCTCCTCGGCGGAGCTGGACCTCACCGACGCCGAGTGCGTCGCCGACGCGGTCGCGACGTTCGCGGCGAGCGCCCGCGACGGCGGGCTGCGGCCCGTGGTCGTCAACGCCGCCGCCTACACCGCCGTCGACCAGGCGGAGACCGACGAGGACCGGGCGTTCGCGGTGAACGCGCTCGGCCCCGAACGGCTCGCGGTCGAGTGCGCGCGCCACGACGTCCCGCTGCTGCACGTGTCGACGGACTACGTGTTCCCCGGCGACGGCGACCGGCCGTACGAGCCGTCCGACGAGACCGGGCCGCGGTCCGCGTACGGGCGCACGAAGCTGGCCGGCGAGCAGCGCGTCCTGGCTTCCGGCAAGCGTTCCTGGGTCGTGCGCACCGCGTGGGCCTACGGCGCGCACGGCGGCAACTTCGTGAAGACCATGGCGCGCTTGGAGAAGGAGCGCGACACGGTGTCCGTTGTGGACGACCAGCACGGCTCGCCCACGTGGACGCTGGACCTCGCCGCGGGACTGGTGGAGCTGGCGGACCTCGTGACGACCCGGCGCGAGCCCGCCGGGCGCGTGCTGCACGGCACCGGTGGCGGGCAGACCACCTGGTACGCGTTCACCCGCGCCATCTTCGAGGAGCTGGGCGCCGATCCCGGCCGGGTGCGCCCGTGCCCGTCGACGGAGTACCCGCGACCGGCCCCGCGGCCCGCGTACTCGGTGCTGTCCGGGAAGTCCTGGGCCGACGCCGGGCTCACGCCGCTGCGCCCGTGGCGGCAAGCGCTTTCAGCGGCGTTCGCGGCGGGTCTGCTCGGACCGGTCGTGATCTAGCCGAGACCCGTCCGAGACCGCACCGTGAACCACGTGTCCGGTTCGCACGTATGCCCCCCTGTAACCGGCTTCAGCAGGCGAGCAGGGGAGTGGTCACGTGCGTCATGGTGTGGACTCGGATGTGTTCGGCAAGACCGCGCACAGCCCGTCCTTCTTCGAGCTGGCGCGCAAAATGGGCGACGGCGCCCAGCACATGGTCGACTTCTGCATCCCGTGCAACCCGTACTTCCCGACCCCGCAGATGTTCGCGTCCCTCGCCGACAACCTCGAAGGCATCCTGAAGTTCTACCCGAGCAGCACCGACGCCATCGCGGGCCAGCTCGCCAGGACGCTGCGCCTCAACCCCGCCACGATCGCGATGTCCAACGGCTCCACCGAGATCATCACTTGGATCGACCACCTGTGGATCAAGGAGAGCGTGGCGATCCCGATCCCCACGTTCGGCCGGTGGACCGACCAGCCCATGGAGACCGGCAAGCGCGTCGACATGTTCCCGTTGCAGGAGAGCGAGGGCTTCGAGCTCAACATCGACGCCTACCTGAAGTTCATCCGCGCCCGCGGCTCGAAGGTCGCGGTGCTGTGCAACCCGAACAACCCCGACGGCGGCTACCTGCCGCGCCGGGAGATCATCCGGTTCATGGACGAACTGGCCGATCTGGACCTGGTCATCATCGACGAGTCGTTCATCGACTTCGTCGAGGTCGAGCGCAACCCGTCCGTCGTCAGCGAGGCCATGATCAGGCCCAACGTCGTGGTGCTCAAGAGCCTCGGCAAGAACTTCGGCCTCCACGGCGTCCGCTTCGGCTACCTCGTCGCGAACCCCGCGCTCGCCAAGCGCATGGCGACCACCCTGCCCAAGTGGAACCTCAACTCGCTCGCCGAGGCGTTCGTGTTCATGCTCGGCGACCACCTCGACGAGTACGGCGAGAGCCTGGTCAAGCTGTCCATGGACCGCTACCGCATGGGCATGGAGCTGTCCCGCCTGCCGGAACTCCAGGTGTACCCGTCCCAGGCGAACTTCCTGCTGGTCAAGCTCGCCCCGGACGTCGACGGCGTCGAACTGCGCGACTACCTGCTCCACAAGCAGCAGGTCTTCATCCGCGAGTGCGGCAACAAGCTCGGCATGAGCGGCCAGTTCGTCAGGCTGGTCGTCCGCCCCGAGGCCGACGTGGACCGCCTGGTCTCCGGCATCCGCAGCTTCGGCAACTCCCGCTGGGAGATGGAACGCCCGTCGCTGGTGTCCTAGGCGTCCTGCCACTCCACGCACGACGGCCGCTGCGCCGTCAGCAGGAACTCCTTCAGCGCCGCCGCCAGGACGCCCACCTGGACGCCGCTGCCCGCCGGGTAGTCGACGTACTCCGAGGCGTACACCGGGGAGGCGTCGTCGCCGATCAGGGTCGAGTAGTCCTGGTCCGGGTCGGCGTAGGTGAGGTAGCCGTAGCCGCCGCTCACGGCCGCCGCGACGTCGTGGTCCGGGATCTTGACCTCGCCGGGGGCGCCCAGGAGGCCCTCGGCGTCGGGGATGAGGGCGCGTTCCTGGTGCTCGATCACCGCCGCGCCCGCGCCGGGTTCGGCCAGCCTGGCCAGCAGCGCGTCGACCTCTTCGGGGGTCGTCACGGTCATCTGCTCACCGGACTCGTCCGCGTCCTGGACGGACCACACGGCGTTGAAGCTCATTCGAGGGCCTTCTCTTCGCTAGTCGACGAGGCGGAATGGATGCTCTCAGTGAACGACCCGGTCCGCAAACGGCCCAGGCTTGCGCCGATGGGGTGGTGACGGTCCGGAGGACTGGATAACGCTGCGCGCTTGCGAGAACCTTTTCAGATGTCCGACCACGGGCGGGTTCCCGCACCCTCCACCCGCAGCCAGGACGGCGACCGCCGCCGCTTCCTCCGCTGCGTCGCCGCCGTGACCGGTTCGCGGCAGGTCACGTGGAGCACGATCACCGGTTCGCGCGACGACGCGGACGACCAATCGCCCCGTCGCTAGCGGTCTACCGGCCCGCCGCGCGGTGGTACGCGGCGAGGGTGGTCTCGGCGCAGCGGCGCCAGGTGTACTCGGAGGCGTGCGTCCGGCGAGCGGCCTGGGCCGTCGCGTTCGGTGGGGTCTCCACGGCGGCGAACATGGCGTGCGCCAGCGCGTCGGCGTCGCCGACCGGCACGAGCTGGGCGTGCCCGCCCGAGACCTCGCGCAGCGCCGGGACGTCCGAGCAGACGACCGGCACGTTGCACGCCAGCGCCTCCAGCACGGGCAGGCCGAAACCCTCGTCGCGCGACGGCAGCACCAGCGCCGAGGCGCCCGCCACAACGCTGCGCAGGTCCACGTCCGCCAGGTAGCCGGTGCGGATCACCCGACCGTCCACTCCGGACTGACGGGGACCGGCGAGCACGAGCGGTGGCAACGAGGTGTCGCCCGCGTGGGCCTTCAACAACGTCTCCAGGCCCTTGCGCGGCCCGCCCGCTCCCACGAACAGCAGGTACTGCGACGGCAGCCCCAGTCGGGCGCGCAGGGCGTCGTTCGGCGGCCGGGACGCGAACCACGCCGGGTCGACGCCGAGCGGGGTCACCACGATCCGGTCCGGCGCGATGCCCAGCCGCTCCTCGACCGTGCGCGCGACGGCCTGGGTCGGGGTGCAGACGACGTCGGCGCGCTGGGCGGACTGGCGGACCAGCTCCGGCAGCCGCGCGTCGGAGGCGGGCAGGTCGCCCGGCGACGCCAGGAACGCGAGGTCGTGGATCGTCACGACGCCACCGGCCCGGATCGCGGGCGGCAGCACGAAGTTGGTGGCGTGCATGACGTCGGTGAACCCGGTCAGCAGCTCGACCGGCGGGAACTTCGAGCGCAGCCAGAACTGGCGGAGCAGCCGGGCGGACACGGGCAGGCCGCGGGCCTGGACGCCGTGCGGCAGGACCGTGCGCAGGGCGCGCCAGCCCCGCAGGGTGAACGCGACGGCGCGCACGTCGACCTCGTCCGGCATGGACGCGAGCTCCTCGGCCAGCGCGGAGGTGTACCGGCCGATGCCCGTGCGGTGGCCGAGCAGCGGCGTGCCGTCGAGCAGCACCCTCAGCGGCTTAGGCATGGGGTCCACCGCGGAGTTTCTTGAGCACCCGCCCGGTCGCGCGCTTGGCCAATTCCGTCGGTCCTCCCTGGTCGAGGTATTCGCGGACGAGCTTCACGTCGCGGCGCACCTTCGCGCCGGTGGTCAACGGGGTGTTGCGGACGAGCGGCGCGTTGCCCGGCAGGCGGTCGGTGGCGGGGCGCGGGTCGCGGCAGAACTCCACCAGCGGCGCGAGCACCACCTCCCAGGTGAACCGCTCGCGCACCACGGCGATGCGGTCGCGGCAGCCCGCCGCGAACTCCTCGTCGTACAGCACCTTCTCCAGCGCCAGCGCCAGCGCGGCGGGGTCCTCCGACGGGACCACCACGCCCAGCCCCTCGCGCTCCACCAGTTCGGCGAACGAGTCGCCGTCGGTCGTCACGATCGGCAGCCCGGACCACAGGTAGTCCAGCACCCTGGTGCGGAACGCGAACGTCGTCTCGACGTGCTCGTAGTGCGTGGTGACGCCGCAGTCCGCGTCCAGCAGCCAGTTCTGCCGCTCGTGGTAGGGCACCCACGTCTCGTTGAAGAACACCGACGAGCCCACGAGGTCCAGCCGCTGGGCCAACGCGCGCGTCCGGCCCGCGATGTCCATGTCCGGCACCTCGGGGTTCGGGTGCTTCATGCCGAGGAAGAACAGCTTGAGGTCGGGGTGGTCGTCCCGCAGCCGGTGCACGGCGTGCAGCAGGGTCAGCGGGTCGAACCAGCTGTACACGCCACCGGCCCAGATCACGACCTTGTCGGCGCCGGAGATGCCCGGCACGACGTCCTTGATGGCGGGCGCGGTGCGCTGCGGGGGCTTGCCCGGCAGGCCGAACGGGACGACCGACAGCAGCGACCGGACCGTGGGGTCGTTGTCGTACAGCGTCGGCGTGAGCCTGCCGATCGCGGCCAGGTGGCCGAGCCAGAAGTGCCGCTGCCGCTCGGACGCGCAGAGGAAGAAGTCGCCGCGCTTCAACTGGTTCGTGAGCACGCGGGTGACGCCGACGACGTCCAGCGCCCGCTGCTCGTCGGTCTCGTCCTTGCCCTGCTCCAGCAGCTCCAGGTGCATCGGGTCGTAGACGTCGCACACCACGACCTTCGTGGACCCCGCCCGTTTCAGTTCGGGCACCAGCTCCAGCACGTGGCCTTGGAGCACGATCACGTCGGCCCACGCGATGTGCGGAGCCAGGTCGCGGGGCTTCGAGCCGGACACGGCGAACGGGGCGTCCGGCGGCGCGCACAGCGGGTTCACCGTGACCAGGTGGACCTCGTGCTCGCCCGCCAGCACGTCGGCCATGTTCCACGCCCGGATGGCGGGACCGGCCATCTTGGCCGACAGCGCGTCGCCGGTGATGATCAGGATCCGCCGCGGCCTGCCGAACACCTCGTCCAGCGCGAACACGTCGACCAGGACGTCGTGCGCGGCGAGGTAGCGCGGCAAGGGGTACGCGGGCTCCATCGCCTTGCGCATCAACGTGACCAGGTCGCGGTCGCTGCGCACCCGCTTGGCCTGCTCGACCTTCCGCGACTCCCGCAACGACGGCATCAGCTCGACGAACTGGTCGATCGCCAGGAACCCGGCCAGCGCCTTGCGGTCCACCGGCACCGGGGCCAGGTCGTCGGCCGGGTCGGACGGCCTGCGGGTGATCTCCAGCTGCGTGGCGTCGATCTCGCCGCGCGCGGTGGCCCGGCGGACCACCAGTGCGAGCGCGGCGGGCAGCACCTTGGCCAGCGTCTCGTCGGAGAAGTTCTTGTACAGCGCGGCGAGCGCGTTGCGCTCCAGCAGGTACAGCTCGCGGCTGTGGTCGATCGAGGACATCGACGCGTGGTGCTTGTGGAACGTCAGCGACGCGGGCTCGTAGCGGACCCGCCAGCCGCGCAGGTTCATCCGCCAGCCGAGGTCGACGTCCTCGTAGAACATGAAGAACCGCTCGTCGAACCCGCCGAGCGACTTGTACACCGAGGTGCGGACGAACAGCGCCGACCCGGTGCCGAACAGGACGTCGCGCGGGGTGTCGTGGCTGCCGTCGTCCGGCTGCCCGGCGTGCCGCTTGTAGCCCATGCCGAACCACGTGAGCCCGCCGTCGACGAAGTCGACGTCCGTCCCGTCCCAGTCCAGCACCTTGCTCGCCACCGCGCCCACGGTCGGCTCGGCCTGGAGCACCCGCACGGCCGCCCGCACCCACTCCGGGTGCGGCCGGGCGTCGTTGTTCAGGAACGCGAGCACCGACCCCGTGGCGGAGGACACACCCAGGTTGCAGCCACCCGCGAAGCCCAGGTTCGTCGGCGACTCCACGACGGTCGCGGACGGCACGGCGGCCCGGATCCGCTCGGCGCTGCCGTCACCGGACGCGTTGTCCACGACGACGACCTCGAGCTTGTCCGCCGGGTACGACAGGTCGGCCAACGCGCGCAGGCACGTGATGGTGTCCTCGGCGCCGCGGTAGTTCACCACGACCACGGATACGACGGGCAGCACCATCACTCTCCTCGCTCCACGACGGGTGTGCGGGGCTAAGCCTGCCTCATCACCGCGAGTGCCGGGTGACGAAGGGGGCTAGCGGCCCGCCCAAGCGGTCCACACCTCGCGGCGGGGCACGGTCGAGCGGCGGCCCACGGCCAGTCGTGCGACCAGCGCGGACGGGGAGCGGAGCAGGACCTCGGCCAGGACGCGCAGGCGGAGCGGGACCCGGAAGTTCGCCGCGTCGGGGACGTCGGAGCGGAACGGGAGCAGGGCGGTGATCGCCGCGAAGCGGGCCGTCTCGCGCAGCGCGACCGCCGCCGGGGCGCACCTGAGCAGCATCAGCAGCCGGTTGCGCTCGTTCCACCGGTGGAACGGGGCCGAGCCCGGCCTCGTGCTCGCGCCGTGGCGGTGGCGGACCCGCGCGGGGCCGACGGACACCACCCGGTACCCGGCCAGCCGGAGCCGCCACGCCGTGTCGGTGTCCTCGTAGTAGCAGAAGAACCCGGCGGGCACGCCGCCCACGCGCCGCAGCGCGTCCGTGCGGAGCAGGGCCGCGCCGCCGCAGAAGCCGAACACCTCCCGGCCCGCGAGCACCACGTCGACGCCATGGCCGTCCGCGGTCAGCGCCACGCCGACCGACTGGGTCGCGCCGTCCGCCAGCACCATCGACGACGTGGCCGCGCCGACCGCGGGGTCGGCGTCCAACGCCTCCTCCAGCGAGGTCAGCCACGCCGGGTCGGGGGCGGCGTCGTCGTTCAGCCAGGCCACGTACGGGGTGTCCACGCGGTCCAGCACGGCCGCCAGGCCACCGGCGTAACCGAGGTTGCGGGGCAGCCGCACCACGTCCGGCGCGCTCGGGTGGGAGGCCAGCAGGGCGGCCGTCCCGTCATCGGACGCGTTGTCGACGACGAGTGTCCGGTGTGGACCCCTCTGGGCGGCGAGCGCGTCGAGGCACGCCGTGACGTGCTCCCGCCCGCGCCAGGTCACCACGACCACGGTGCTGCGACTGGACACGGCGTGAGACGGTACGGCACGTGCCCCAGCTCGTTGTGCTGACCGAGCAGCTGCTCGCCCCCGTCCCCGGCGGCACCGGGCGGTACACCCGTGAGCTGGCCGCGGCGCTCGCCGCGACCGCGCCCGCCGGGTGGACCGTGACCGGAGCCGTCAGCCGCCACCGGGACGTCGAGGCGGCGGTGATCCCCGGCGTGGAGGGTCCGAAGGTGCTGCCGCTGCCGCGCCGGGCCCTCATCGCCACCTGGGAGTACGGGATCCCGTACTGGCCGGGGGGTGACGCGGTTCACGCCCCGACGCCGCTGGCGCCGCCGGGGGACCGGGTCGTGGTGACCGTGCACGACGCCGTGCCGTGGACCCACCCGGAAACGCTGACCCCGCGCGGGGTCGCGTGGCACCGGAAGGTCATCAGCCGCGCCACGGCCAAGGCGGGCGCGGTCGTCGTGCCCACTCGGGCCGTCGCCGACGACCTCGCCACGCACGCGCCCGGAGCGGCTCCCGTGCACGTGGTCGGCCACGGGGTGACCGAGTGGCCCGAGGAGGCGCCGATCCCGTTGCCCGAGCTGTACGTCCTCGCGATCGGCACGCTGGAACCCCGCAAGGGCTTGGTTTCCCTGGTCGAGGCCACGAGGGACGGCGGGATTCCCCTTGTCTTGATTGGTCCTCAGGGCTGGGGCGACGTCGACGTGCGCGCGCCGCACGTGCGGATGCTCGGTCGTCTGGCGGACGCCGAACTGGCCTACGCGCTGCGCCGCGCGACCGTGCTCGCGGTGCCCAGCCTGGCCGAGGGGTTCGGGTTGCCGCTGCTGGAGGCCATGGCGGCGGGGGTGCCCGTGGTGCACACCGACGCCCCCGCGCTGGTGGAAGTGGCCGGGGGAGCGGGACTGGTCACACCCCGTGGCGACGTCGAGGCGCTCACCAGGGCAATCAGGTCCGTTGTGGACGATGGGACTACCGCTGCCCGCATGGTAAGCGCAGGTCTGCGCCGTGCGGAGGCGTTCACCTGGGAGAAGGCCGCGCGCGACACGTGGGCCGCGCACCTCGAACTTCGGCGACGCCGCGTCACTTGAGCGATCGGCGGTGGATCGGGTGGTCGGCGGCACTAGTCTCAGCCCGTGCCCATCGTCGAACCGAGCGTGCTGATCGACGCCACCGCGGTGCCCTCGGACAGGGGTGGCGTCGGCCGCTACGTCGACTCGCTCGTGGCCGCGCTGGACGCGGACGGCGCCCGGCTCAGCGTCGTCTGCCAACCGCGCGACGCCGAGCTGTACACGCGGATCGCGCCGACCTCGCGGGTCGTCGTGGCGGCCGAGTCCGTCGCGACCCGCACCGCGCGCCTCACGTGGGAGCAGACGACGCTGCCGCGGATCGTGGCGCGCCTCGGCGTCGACGTGCTGCACTCCCCGCACTACACGATGCCGCTGGCGAACCGGTCCGCGACGGTCGTGACGCTGCACGACGCCACGTTCTTCACCGACCCGGTGCTGCACTCCTCGGTCAAGGCCCGCTTCTTCCGCGGCTGGACCCGCGCGTCGCTGCGGCGCGCGGCCCTGTGCGTGGTGCCCAGCGAGGCCACGGCCGCCGAGCTGGCCCGCGTCGCGGGCGCGGACCGCCGGGCGCTGCACATCGCCCAGCACGGCGTGGAGTCCGACCGGTTCCACCCGCCGACGGCGGAGGAGACGGCCGTGGTGCGGCGGTCGCTCGGCCTCGGCGACCTGCCGTACGTGGCGTTCCTGGGGGCGCTGGAGCCGCGCAAGAACGTGCCCGCGCTCATCCGCGGCTTCGCCCAGGCGTGCGTGGGCAGGCCGAACCCGCCCGCGCTGGTGCTCGCGGGCCAGCCGGGCTGGGACAGCCAGGTGGAACGGGCGCTGGACGTGGTGCCGCACCGGATCCGGGTGATCCGGGCGGGCTACCTGCCGTTCGAGCAGCTCGCCGGGTTCCTCGGCGGCGCCGAGCTGGTCGCCTACCCGAGCCTTGGCGAGGGCTTCGGCCTGCCGGTGCTGGAGGCCATGGCGTGCGGCGCGTCCGTGCTCACGACCAAGCGGCTGAGCCTGCCGGAGGTCGGCGGCGACGCCGTCGCGTACTGCGGGGTCGGCGCGGGCGACATCGCCGCGGGCCTCGCCGAACTGCTGGACGACCCGGCCCGCCGCGCCGCGCTCGCCGCGGACGCCCAGGTCCGGGCGAAGGCGTTCACCTGGTCGACCAGCGCGGCCCGGCACCGGTTGGCGTACTCCCGCGCGAACCTCCTGCACCGCCGGGGCCGCTAGGGCCTGAACGGGTGATCATCGGGCACCCGGCTGGCGTCTGTCCCCTCGCGCTCCGGGGTGAAACGGTTTTCGGCATGAGACCCGGCCCACCGCCTCCGCCCCTGCCCGCGTCGCTCGACCTGAACCCGTCCGCCAGGACCGTCGCCAAGTTCCGCGACCTCGTGGCGAAGGGGCGGCAGCGGCACGCCGCGCTGCTCGTCGCCGCGCGCGGGATCGCCCCCGCCGAGCGCGAGCGCAGGACGCTGTCGTTCGCGGAGCACTACCGGACCGTCCCCGCGGTCGCGCCCTACGAACAACCCCTCGCGGTGGTGACCAGGGTCGAGGGCTTCCCGGAGGCGATCACCTACATCAACGCGCCCGATCCGGCGCACCACGAGATCCGGGCGTACCACAACGTGAGCCCCGAGGCGGGCATCCCGGTGCCCTCGTGGTTCCTCAAGAGCTCGGACGTCCTGTACTTCCAGTACCGGGCCGCGGCGCAGGGGGAGCCGCCGCCGTTGCGGAGCGTCCAACGCCGCAACGTGGCCTCGGGCACCGGCAGCACGGTGATGACGTGCGCGCTCGCGCTGTTCGGCGAGGACCTGTACGGGATGGAGCTGCGCCCCGACGACCCGAGCGCCGCCCGGTCGGCGGACTACGGGCCGGACCGGGTGCTCACGGCGAGCCCGGCCGACCTGTACTTCGCCTGGCTGGGCACCGAGAACGGGGTGTCGTCCATCTGGCTGGTCCGCGACCACGGCGAACTGCTCGGGGCGGGCGCGCTCACGCACATCGTGGTGAACTCCGGCCAGAACATCACGATCCACCTCGCCTGACATACCCCCCAGGGGTATGGTGGCCGGCATGAACGCATCCTGGTCCACCGCTGTCTCGGCCACGCTGCACTGCCTCACGGGCTGTGCGATCGGCGAGGTGCTGGGCATGGTGGTCGGCACGGCCGCGGGACTCCCCACGTGGGGCACGGTCGTGCTGTCCATCGCGCTCGCGTTCCTCTTCGGCTACGGCCTCACCCTGCGCGGCGTCCTCAAGGCGGGCATCGGCGTCGGTGCGGCGGTCAAGCTCGCCCTGGCCGCCGACACCGTGTCGATCGCCGTCATGGAGGTCGTCGACAACGCCGTGGTGGTCGCCGTCCCCGGCGCGATGGACGCGGGACTCGCCAGCGCCCTGTTCTGGGGCTCGCTGGCGTTCTCCCTCGCGGTCGCCTTCGTGGTCACCGTGCCGGTCAACCGGTGGCTGATCTCGCGGGGCAAGGGGCACGCGGTGGTGCACCACGCGCACCACCACTGACGGTGCACAATGTGGCGCGTGACCGAATCCACGCGCTACGGCGACGCACTGGCGGCGGTGACCGTCACCTACTCGCCAGGTGAGACCCTCGACCGCTTCCTCGACACCCTGGCCAAGGCCACCACGCTGCCGGTCCGCGTGGTGCTGGCGGACAACGGGTCCACGGACGGCGAGCCGGAGCGCGCCGCCGCGGAACGCGACGAGGTCACCTTCCTGCCCACGGGCGGCAACCTCGGCTACGGCGGCGGCCTCAACCGCGGCGTGGCCTCGCTGCCCGACGACGTCGGCTGGGTCGTCCTGGCGAACCCGGACGTCGAGTGGGCCGAGGGCTCGCTGGACAAGCTGCTGGAGGCCGCGAAGCGCTGGCCGCGCGGCGGCGCGTTCGGCCCGCTGATCCGCGAGACGACCGGCGAGGTCTACCCGTCCGCCCGGCTGCTGCCGTCACTGGGCCGCGGTCTGGGGCACGCGGTGTTCGGCAAGGTCTGGAAGTCGAACCCGTGGACCCGCGAGTACCGGCAGGAGAAGGCCGAGATCGTCGAACGGCCGGCGGGCTGGTTGTCCGGTTCGTGCATCCTCATGCGCCGTGAGGCCTTCGACTCGGTCGACGGCTTCGACGCGCGCTACTTCATGTACTTCGAGGACGTCGACCTCGGCGACCGCGTCGGCCGCGCCGGCTGGCTCAACATCTACGTGCCGGAGGCCGAGGTGGTCCACATCGGCGGCCACGCGACCGCCAGCTCGTCCGCCCGGATGCTCGCCGCGCACCACAGCAGCGCCTACCGCTACCTCGCCGACCGCCACCGGGGCCCGCAGTGGGCCCCGGTGCTGTTCGCGGTGCGGGTCGGTCTCGGGCTGCGGCTGAAGATCGTCACGCGTCGCCGTTGAGCCGCTGGGCCAGGCCCGGCGGCGGTGGCGGTTCGCCGTTCAGCCGCTGGGACAGGCTCGGCCTGCCGCCAGGCCCCTGCTGCACCGTAGGCAGGGGCCCAGGCCCGACCCGTTGCACGGGTTCGGTCTGGTGCTGCTGCGGCTGGTAGTGCTGCTGGGGCTGTTGCTGCTGGTACTGCTGCTGCGGAGCCTGCTGCTGGTACTGCTGCGGCTGGTGCTGCTGCGGTCTGCGGTCACCCGCCGCCATCTGGGCGGAGATCACCATCGTCGACTCCGGGTCGAGGTCGCGCGGGTCCACCGCGTTGACCACCGTCCTCGGGATCTGCTGGGTCGCCGACGAGTCCATCGGCGAGGTCATGTTGTCCGGCGTGACGACGTGGGCGCCACGTGCTCGTGCACGGGCAAGCAGCGCGTCGGCCCGGTCGCGGGGGTCCATTCGGATCTCTCCTGCGTTGCCTAGGGCCGGCTGGGGGTGCCGGCGTTCCCGATTTCTGACACGCGCCCGCCAGGGACCACTGCCCGTCTATCGGATGCTGTCTGCCACAGTATTCGAATCGGTCGTTGCGTGTTAGTGGAGGAGGAAAAACGGGCATGTCGGAGCTGCACGGCGTGGAAGCGGTGGTTCTGGTCGGTGGCAAGGGAACCCGACTTCGTCCTCTGACCCTGTCCGCCCCCAAGCCCATGCTCCCCACAGCGGGCGTGCCCTTCCTGGAGCACCTGCTGTCGCGGATCAGGGCCGTGGGCATCACCCACGTGGTGCTCGGCACCTCGTACAAGGCCGAGGTCTTCCAGGACCACTTCGGCGACGGCGCCAAGCTCGGCCTGGAGCTGGAGTACGTGGTGGAGGACGTGCCGCTGGACACTGCGGGCGCGATCCGCAACGTCGCCCACAAGCTGCGGGAACGCGACGTCATGGTCTTCAACGGCGACATCCTGTCGGGCGTCGACCTGCACGGCATCGTCGAGACCCACCGCACCTCCGAGGCCGACGTCACACTCCACCTGGTCAAGGTCGACGACCCGCGCCGCTTCGGCTGCGTCCCGACCGACGACGAGGGCAGGGTCACGGCGTTCCTGGAGAAGACCGAGAACCCACCGACCGACCAGATCAACGCGGGCTGCTACGTCTTCCGCCGCGAGGTGATCAACGAGATCCCCGAGGGCCGCCCCGTCTCAGTAGAACGCGAGACCTTCCCCGGCCTCCTGGAGCGCGGCGCACGCGTACAGGGCCACGTCGACGCCACCTACTGGCTCGACCTCGGCACCCCCGCCGCCTTCGTCCAGGGCTCGTCCGACCTGGTCCGCGGCATCGCCCCCTCAGCAGCACTCCCCTCGGAACCAGGCGAAGCCATCGTCCTGCCAGGCGCGGAGGTCCACGAGTCCGCGGTCCTGTCCGGCGGCACCACGATCGGCGCGAACGCCACCGTCTCAGCAGGCGCCACGGTCACCGCGTCCGTCGTCTTCGACAACGCGGTCATCGGCGAGAACGCCACGATCGAGCGCTCGGTGCTCGGCGCGGGTTCCCTGGTCCAAGCAGGGGTGGTCCTCCGCGACGCCGTCATCGGCGACGGCGCGGTCATCGGCGCCCGCTGCGAACTGATCGGCGGCGCCCGAGTCTGGCCCGACGTGGTCCTCCCCGAGGCGGGGGTCCGCTTCTCCGCGGATGCCTAGGTCCTGGCACCCCCCGTTCCCCTTGGACACGGGAGCGGTCCTCCGCCCACTCCGCAGAGGAGCGGGCGACCCCACGTTCCACCAGGACCAGCAGGGCACCACCTGGCTGACCGCCAACACCCCAACGGGCCAAGGCACCCTCCGCCTCCACAGAGCAAACGACAAGGTGGAGGCGGAGGCCTGGGGCGAAGGCGCGGACTGGCTCCTAGAAGGCCTACCAGCGTTGCTCGGAGCCAACGACGACGACACCGGTTTCACCGCCCACCACCCCTTGGTCGCCGAGACCCGCCACCGCTCACCCGGCTTGCGCCTGGGGTCGGGAGGCCGGGTGTGGGACGTGCTCCTACCGGCGGTACTGGAACAAAAGGTCACCGGCACCGAGGCCAGACGCTCCTACCGAGAGCTGTGCCACCGCTTCGGCACCCCAGCCCCCGGCCCGACACCACAGGGCATGAGGGTCGCCCCAACACCACGAGCGATCATGGCCATCCACGACTGGGAATGGCACAAGGCAGGCGTGGACAGCGCCCGCAGAAGAGCCCTCATAGCAGCCGCCCAGGTAGCCCACCGCCTGGAAAAGGCAGTAGAGCTGAAAGGCGAGGACGGCCGCACCCTCCTCCGCAAAATCCCCGGCATCGGCATCTGGACAGCAGCAGAAATCGCCCAACGAGCGTGGGGCGACCCCGACGCGGTCAGCTTCGGCGACTTCCACATCCCCAACGTCGTCGGCTGGGCCCTACTGGGCAAACCCATAGACGACGACGGCCTGGCCGAAGTACTGGCCCCCTACGCCCCACAACGCCACAGAGCAGTCCGCTACATAGAGGCCTCAGGCTTCAAAAAACCAAGATTCGCCCCAAGATTCTCCCCCAGGGACTACCGCGCCATGTAGCACCACCCTGCCAAAAGCGGCACCACCAAGCCGCCCACAGCACCCCAAGTGGAAGCACGCACCAAGCGCCCCGCACTCCAAACGGAAGCACGCACCAAGCCCCCACAACATCCCCAAGCGGAAGCACTCAACCTGGGCGGCACCCAGACCCCTGGCCGCACCTCGATCCTCAGCGCCCTTCGTGCTTTTCCGTCTTTGTCAAGGCGTCTTTCCAGCCTTGACAAAGACGGAAAAGCATCGAAATAATGGCGCGATCGGGGTGCAGCCACCTCAAAACCCCAGGTCACCCATGCAGACGAGTCAACGCCGCATCAATCATCGGAATCAGATCGTCAACATTCCCCGGCAACGACTCCAACGGCCACCACTGCAAGTCCACCGACTCCGCAGACCGCACCGGCTGAGCCCCCACCGGAGCCCGAACCAGGAACCGCACGTCGAAGTGCCGAGTAGGCACCCCCAACGAACAAGTAATCGGATGCACGTCCAGGTGAATCGGCTGCGGCTCGATCCGCAACCCCCGAATCCCCGACTCCTCCACGGCCTCCCGAAGCGCCGCCCCCACCAACGTCTCATCCGACGGCTCGCAGTGCCCACCCAACTGCAACCACCGCCCCACCCGAGGATGCAACGTCAACAGCGTCTGCTCCCCAGTCCCATCCAGCACCAGCGCGGACGCCGTGATGTGCCCGGCCGCACAGGACCGCGCACAAGCGTCCTCCCGTGCCGCCAGGAACCCGAGATAAGCCTGCCGAAGCGCCTCCTGCTCCCGCCCGACCGGCTTCCACCCCTCCAATGTCGCCACGGCATCAGCGTGCAGCGTCACAGCTCCACAAACCCTTCATCGACTGGCGCACGCGGCGTCAACGGCTCCAGCGGATGACCAACGGCCACCGCCCCCAACGGCTCCCAAGACTCCGGCAGCCCCAACACCGCCCGCACCACATCCGCGCAGAAAATCGTCGACGACACCCAGCAGGACGCCAACCCGACCCCGGCCAACGCCACCAGCAACCCCTGCACAGCGGCCCCACCGGCCACCGTGAACATCGTCACCTCGGCCGCAGCCCGCCGCGAATCCGGATAGTCGTGCGCCCCTTCCCGAACCAGGAACGGCAGCACGATCTCGGTAGCCCCGTGCAGCAGATCCCCCCGCTTCACCCGCCGAGCGATCCGATCCTCATCCCACCCGTCGGCCCGCAGATCCGCTTCCCACTGCTCCCGCATCGCCTCCAACAAAGCGACCCGCCGCCCGGACACGTGCACGAACCGCACCGGCCGAGTGTGATGCGGAGCGGGCGCGGTCAAGGCAGCTCCCACCGCCCACCGCAACACCGCCGGATCAACCGGCTCCCCACTGAACTCCCGCACCGACCGCCGAACGAGCACAGCCTCAGCCCGCCCCTGCTCGATCGCCTCAGACGTCCCCAGCCGGAACAGATCCTCCTCGATCGGCCGAGTCAACTCCCGCGCCGTAGACCCGTCATCCTCAATGGACAGTCCACGCAGGACAGCGACCGGCATCCCCCCGAGCTTCCCCTTCACCAAATCCGCAGCCGCCGCGATCTCATCAGCAACAGCGACCTCGGTAACGACAAGCTCGTTCCCCTGCGAATCGACCTGCCCCCGATACCGATGCACCACGGCCAACCCAGCCGACCCGATGGCCGCATCCGTCTGCCCAACCCGCCACGCCCGCCCCATCGTGTCCGTAACGACAACCCCGACAGTAACCCCCAACCGAGCAGCCAAATCCGCCCGCAAAGCAGCCGCCGACCCATCCGGATCCACGGGCAGCAACGCGATCTCATCCCCGGCCACGTTCGACGCGTCCACCCCCGACGCCGCCTGCACGATCCCCAACCGGTTCTGCGTGATCAACGTCCGCGACTTCCGAGCCAGCACCCGCACCGACTCGGCCAGCACCCACTCCCGCCGAACCGCGTCCCGCTCCTCGGGATCCGAGGGCACGGCGATCAACCGACCCTCCACTTTAGACATGATCTTGCTGGTAACAACGACGACATCACCATCGCGCAACCAAGGCGCAGCAGCCGCGACAGCCGCCCCCAGATCGTCCCCAGGCCGGAACTCGGGCAGCCCAGGAACCGGCAGCACCTCGATCCCGGCAGACGCGGAGTGGTCAGTCAACGGAAACCCCCGCCAGGTCCAACGCGGCCGCCGCCATCGCCGCGGTAGCGTCCACATCGGACATCAACAGCGGCACCGACCGCACGGCGACACCTTCCACGTCGGCCGTGTCACCCGTGTGCACGAGCCACCCGTCGAGCACCCCTTCGTCGGAGCACTGCCGCGACCCGAGGTACCGGCCAACGGCTTCGGCGCTCGTCTCCACGCCGATCGCCGTCAGGCAGGCGTCGGCCATCCCGCGGAGCGGCTTCCCGCCGATGATCGGCGACAGCCCGACCACGCTCGCCTCCGTCTTGCGCAGCGCGTCCCGCACCCCCGGCACGGCCAGGATCGGCCCGACGCTCACCACGGGGTTCGACGGGGCGATCAGCACCGCGTCGGCCGACGCGATGGCCTCCAGCACCCCCGGCCCGGCCGTGGCCTGGTCGACCCCGACCGAGGCGAACGACTGGGCGGGCAGCGACGCGTGGTGCCGCACCCACCACTCCTGGAAGTGGATCGCCTTCTGCTCGCCGTCCTGCTCGACGACGACGTGCGTCTCGACCCGGTCGTCCGACATCGGCAGGAGGGTCACCCCCGGCTCCCAGCGGACGCACAGCGCCTCGACGACCGCGGAGAGGGGGTACCCCGCCCGCAGCATCCGCGTGCGCACCAGGTGCGTCGCCATGTCGCGGTCGCCCAGCCCGAACCAGGTGGGCTCGGCGCCGTAGGCGGCCAGCTCCTCCTTGACGGTCCACGACTCGTTCTCGCGACCCCACCCGCGCTCGGTGTCGATCCCACCGCCGAGCGTGTACATGCAGGTGTCCAGGTCGGGCGTGATCCTCAACCCGTGCATCCACACGTCGTCACCGGTGTTCACCACCGCGACGACCTCGTGCCCCTGCCCGGACCCCAGGAGGGCCTTCAGGCCGACCAGGAACCGGGCACCGCCAACGCCACCCACCAAAACGACGACCTTCACGGGTCGCGATCCTCCCACGAGGTGAAACTCCAGGTTCCGCCAGCGCCGAACTAGCGCCAGAAGAGGAAGTTGTACTGCCCGAAGCTGGCGAGCGCCCGCTCCCCGCCGATGAGGCCGTAGGCCGCCCCGCCGATGTCGAAGAAGACCGACGCGAACGCCGGGAACGCGAACAGCGCGGCGAACAGCGCCAGCGGCGCCCACGGGCGCACCTGCGCGCCGAACCGCTGCGCCTTGTAGGGCAGGTACGGCTCCCAGATGCCCCACCCGTCGAGGCCGGGGATCGGCAGGATGTTGAGGACGAACGCGATGATCTGGAGGTACGCGAGGTACGAGAGGGCGGCCGCGAGTGCCACGGACGGGTTGAAAATGGCCACCGATCCGGCGAGAAGCGCACCGAGCACGAGGTTGCTCAGCGGACCCGCCAGGGAGACCATCGACTCGACCCCCTTCGACCGCAGGGAGTGGTGGTTGATCCACACCGCGCCACCCGGAAGAGGGATTCCGCCGAACGCCAGTAGCACCAGCGGTAGCACGATGCTCAGCACTGGATCGGTGTAGCGGCGGATGTCGAGGGTCAGATATCCCTTCTCCCGCACCGAGTAGTCTCCGCCTCGGTAGGCGACGGCGGCGTGCCCGAACTCGTGCAGGCACAAGGAAACCGCCCATCCGCCGAGCACGAACAGGACGGTTCCGGTGACGGCGAGGGCCCCGGTTTCTTCGCCGAAGGTGGTGAGCACGGCCCCCGCTGCCGTGACCGCCAACAGACCCAGGAACAGTGGACTGGGTCGCACAGCTGATCGCTTCACCCCATCAGTGTGGCCTGTCCCGTGGAGTGCCCTCTAGGCCGTTGGAGCTGCGGGCATCGCTGCGGGCAGGGGACCAATCACCGTCTGTGCTGCTAGTCAAGGGTTTTGGGGCCATTCGCGGGAATATCCCCCGTCCTGTGGACTCGGCTTGACCCCCTGCTGTGACGCAGGTGTAATCACATCGGTGTCATTCGTCGTTGTGGGGACGGCGAGTGGTGTCCGCCAACCGGGGAGAGCGGAAGGCGAGGAGGCGGACGGTATGCAGGAAATCGACGGGGATCGTGTCGTGGACCGGTTGGAGGGCTCAGCGCAGGAGCTGGGCGTGCTGACCGAGTTGTACGACCCGACTGACGAGCAGGACTGGCAGGAGCGCGCCCTGTGCGCGCAGACCGACCCGGAGGCGTTCTTCCCTGAGAAGGGCGGATCCACCCGTGAGGCCAAGCGCATCTGCCTTGGCTGCGAGGTGCGTTCGGAATGCCTGGAGTACGCCTTGGCGCACGATGAGCGCTTCGGCATCTGGGGCGGCCTGTCCGAACGCGAGCGGAGGAAGCTCAAGAAGCGCGCCGTGTGAAAGCTCGCCGAACCGGCCTGTCGTGAGGAATGCTCAACGGACAGGTAAGGCGGCGAGCGGCACGGGAGTGGGCACTTGGTGAGCAGTACCACTCCGCGGCTTCGGACCGCGCCGGTGTTGGCCGTGCTGGTCTGCCACGACGGGGACCAGTGGCTCGGTACCGCGCTGTCGGCGTTGCGCCGCCAAGAACCGAGGCCTCGTCACATCATCGCGGTGGACACGGGGTCCACCGACCGCACCGCGAAGATGCTCGCGGAAGCGGCCGACGGTCCGGACCGGATCCTCGACGGCGTGCTGGGCATGCCGAGGGGCACCGGGTTCGCCGCCGCCGTGCACGCGGCCGTGGACCACGGCGTGCAGCGCTGGGGCGACCCCGGCAAGTGGGTGTGGCTGCTCCACGACGACAGCGCGCCCGAACCGGACTGCCTGTCGGCGCTGCTGACCGCCGCCGAACTGTCGCCGGGCGCCGCCGTGCTCGGCCCGCTGGCCCTGGACTGGGCCGATCCCCGGCTCGTCGTCGAGGCGGGCGTCTCGACCGACGCCTCCGGCCACCGGCAGACCGGCCTCGGCCCGACCGAACCCGACTGGAGCCGCTTCACCTCCGGCGGGTCGTCCCGGTTCGAGCAGAGCACCGAGGCGCTCGCCGTGTCCTCCGCCGGGTCGCTGGTCAAGCGGTCGGTCTGGCACGAACTGGGCGGCTACGACCGGCGGATGCCGCTGCTCCGCGACGACGTCGACTTCGGCTGGCGCGTCAACCGCGCCGGCCACACCGTGCTGTGCGTCCCCGTGGCCCGCACCCGGCACGTCCGCGCCGCCGCTCGCGGCCTGCGACGCCTGGACGCGGTCGCGGCGCGACCAGGGCCGTTGCTGCGCGGCGTGGACCGCGCGCACGGCCTCCGCACGTTCCTGGCGAACACCTCCGCCCCCTCGTTCCTGCTCGGCCTGCCGAGGCTCGCGGTCCTCCAGGTGCTGCGCGCGATCGGGTTCGTGCTGCTGCGCAGGCTGACCGACGCGCGCGGCGAACTCGGCGCGCTGGGCTACGTCCTGGGCGGCCGCGCCGGGCTGCTCGCCGCCCGCCGGTCCCGTCGCGGCGGCTCCGGCTCGGTGCGCGGGCTGCTGACCAGCCGCACGACCAGGTTCCGCAACGCCGTCCGGTCGGCCACCTCGTACCTGATCCGCCGCCGCGTCGAGGCGGACGCGGCGCTCGGCAGGCTGCCCGAGGACGAGGGCAGGCCGAGCGGCTGGCGGCCGCCACCGTCCGAAAAGGACGGCAGGCGGCGGGTCGTCGGCCCGGACGCCCTGCCCGCCGGCGTGCTCGGCCGGGGCCATCCGGCACGGGCGACCGGCGGCCTGCGCAGGCCCGCGACCGTCGTGCCGGTCATCACCGAGGCGGCGGCGCTCGCACCCGCGCTGCGGCCGAGCCCCAAACCCCGCCCGTCACCGGTGCCGAGGGACGGCGTCCGCGAGCCGGAACTGGTGTTCGTCGAGGTCGACCGGGCCCGCGTGCTGCGGTCGTTGCTGGTCGGCCCCCCGCTGCTGCTCGTGCTCGGCCTGACCCTGTTCGCGCTGGTCGCGAACGCGGGCAGGCTCGGACTGGACCTGTCCGGCGGCCGGTTGCTGCCCGTCGAGGGGCTCGGCGAGACGTGGTCGGGCTACCTCGCCGCGTGGCACCCGGTCGGCGGCGGCACGACCGCCCCGGCCCCCGCCTCGCTCGCCGTGCTCGGCCTGTTCGGCTCGGTGCTCGGCGGCCCGTCCGCCGTCGTCGCGCTGCTCCTGCTGTTCGACACCCCGCTCGCCGCGCTGGCCGCGTACGTCGCCAGCAGGCACACGCGGGTCCGCCGCCCGGTGCGCGCGGTGGTCGCCGCCGCGTACGGGCTGCTGCCCGCCGCCACCTCCGCGGTCAGCCAGGGGCGGCTCGACGTCGTCGTGGTCCACGTCCTCGCGCCGCTGGTCTTCACCGGCGTGCTCGGCGTGCTGCGCGGCGCGGGCGGCCGGTCGTGGCTGCCGGTGGTGTCCGGGACGGCGTTCGCCACGGCCGTGCTCGGCGCGTTCTCGCCGCTCGTGCACCTGCTGGTGATCGTCGGCTCCTTGATCGGCTTCGTGGTCGTGCCCGGTCAGCCGGGGGAGGGCCGCCGCCGGGTCGCGGGCCTGTTCGCCGTCGTCCTGCTGCCGATGGCGCTGCTGCTGCCGTGGCCCGCCGTGGTCCTCCAGCACCCCGTGGTCGTCCTGCACGGCACCGGGGCGGTGCTGGCCACCCCCGCGGCCGGTGTGCTCGACCTGGTCGCCCTGCGGCCCGGTGGGCCGGGCGCGCTGCCGTTCGTGGGCGCGCTGGTGCTGCTGGCCGCGCTCGGCGGGCTCGCGCTCCGGCCGAACCGGGCGATGCTGCCCGGTCTCGGCGTGGTCGTGCTCGGCGTCCTCGCCGGGGCGGCGCTGCTCGCCGTGCCGATGTCCCCGCTGACCGGCGGCCCGGCCCAGTACGGTTGGACCGGCGCTCCGCTCGTGCTGCTCGGCTGGGGCCTGCTGTGGGTCGTCCTGGCCGCGTGCAGGCGCGACGGACCGCCCGCAAGCGCTCGCGTGCGGCACCTGGTGTCCGTGGTCGGCGTCCTGGCCGTCGTCGGCCTCGCCGCGTCCGGCCTGCTCGGCCTGCGCGACGGCCCGCTGCGGACCGGGGCGGGCCACCTGCCGTCGACCGTGGCGCAGGAGCTGCCGCGCACCGGTCGTGGCGTGCTGGTCCTCGGCGCGAACGGCGACCGCACCCGCCAGGTGGCGGGCCGGACCCCGGCGTTCGGCGACGACGACCTCGTGCCGACCTCGTCCACGCCCGCCCGGCTGACCCGCTGGACCCGCGACCTGACCGAGGGCGCTCCGGACGCCGCCCGGCTCGCGCTGGCCCAGGCGGCGACGGCGGGCATCGGCTTCGTCGTGCTGCCGGACGACCCGGCGGCCGACAAGCTGCGCGCGTCCGTCGGCGACCTGGTCGCCGACTCGCCCCCTACCTCCGACGGCCGCCCGGTGCTCCGGCTCCAGCTCGCCGCGGGCAACGCCGTGCTGCTCTCGCCGGAACTCGCCGGTCGCGCCCGCTCCGGCGGCAACCCCCCGACCGAGCTGGGGGTGCCCGGCATCGCGCCGGTCGAGTCCGGACCGCCGTCGGCGGCCATGCGCGTCTCGGAAGGGCCCGCGGGACGGGTGCTGGTGCTGGCCGCGGAGGACGAGCCCGGCTGGCGGGCCACCGTCGACGGCCGCCCGGCCCCGGTGTCGCGCGTCTGGGGCCACCAGGTCGGCGTCTCGGTGCCGACCGCGGCCAGCGAGGTGCGGATCGAGGCGTCGGGCTCCGTGCGCGAGCTGATGCTGCTGCTCCAGGGCGCGGCGGCCCTGTTCACCCTGCTGACGGCCATCCCGTCGCGGGCGGCTACTCCCCGTCGATGACGTCCGGGTCCAGCCCGAGGTAGTTGGCGACCTGCTCGACCAGCACGTCGTGCACCAGGTCGGACAGGTCGGCCCCGTCCTTGGCGCGCGCCTCCAGCGGCCGCCGGTACAGCACGATCCGCGCACGGGTCGGCCCGCCGGACTTGTCCGAGGCCGCGGGCATCAACCGGGCGAGGGGCACGTTGCCGTCCTCGACGACCCCGCCGTCCTCGCTGTCGGTCGGCTGCACGTCCGGCACGTCGTCCACCGCGACGTCGAGCTGCGTCAGCTCCGTCCGCCACCGCGCCTCGATCGGCTCCAACGCCTCCAGCACCAGCGCGTCGAACCGCTCCGCCCGGCTCCGGGCGGCGGGCAGCGTCGCGGGGTACAGCGGCCCGCGCAGCCCTCGACCGTGCCGGTCGCGGTTGCGTCGCCGCGGAGAACCCTGTCGCCACGAACCCCGAGCAGTCACCACACCCGCAAGCCTAGTTGTCCTGCTCGGGAGGGACTCGAACACACCCTGCGGATACGTGAACGAGAGCTGTCTCACGGCAAAACCAGCGTGCCTCCGACACGACTCCCGTCGGACGCGCTATCGTCCCCGCCGTGCGGAGCGTGAGACGGTGCTCGCGAACCGGGTGCGCTAACCCGGCAGTCGCCACGCTCACCTATGCCTATGCGGACTCCACCGCTGTCGTCGGTCCCCTCGCCACGTACTCCGAACCGCACAGCTACGACCTGTGCGAGGAGCACGCGTTGAGGCTCACCGCCCCCCGCGGGTGGGAAGTCGTGAGGTACCAGGGTGAGTTCGCGGCTCCTGAGCCGACCGTGGACGACCTGACGGCGTTGGCGGAGGCGGTGCGCGAGGCGGGCAGGGCGGATCGGCCCCTCGAGGTGCGCGATCTCCAGCGGGATCTCCAGACCGGGAACATACGGCGGGGTCACCTGCGGGTTCTGCCTGACCCGAACGAGGACTGAGTCGCCGGTCGGGTCACCGGTAGGCTTCCGGCCGGGCGGTGTCAAGAGCTGCCGCAGCCGTGAAAGCCCAGCCGAGGAGTGTCCGCGTGCGCGATCTGTCCGGCGTCGTCAAGGCCTATGACGTCCGTGGTGTGGTGGGCGAACAGCTCGACGCCGCCGTCGTCCGCGACCTGGGCGCCGCGTTCGCGCGGCTGGTGGGCGGTCCGGCGGTCGTCATCGGCCACGACATGCGCGACTCGTCGCCCGAGCTGTCCAGCGCCTTCGCGGACGGCGTGACGGCGCAGGGCGTCGACGTGGTCAGCATCGGCCTGGCCAGCACGGACATGCTCTACTTCGCCTCCGGCAAGCTCGACCTGCCCGGCGCGATGTTCACCGCCAGCCACAACCCGGCGAAGTACAACGGCATCAAGCTGTGCCGCGCGGGCGCGTCGCCGGTCGGCCAGGACACCGGGTTGGCGCGGGTCCGCGAGGACGCCGAGCGCGGTGTCCCGGACGCCGAGGGCGTCACGCCCGGCACCCGCTCCGAACGCGACCTGCTCGCCGACTACGCCGCGTACCTGCTGGAACTGGTCGACCTGTCGACCAGCCGTCCGCTGAAGGTCGTCGTGGACGCGGGCAACGGCATGGGCGGCTACACCGTGCCCGAGGTGTTCAAGGGCCTGCCGATCGAGATCGTGCCGATGTACTTCGAGCTGGACGGCAACTTCCCGAACCACGAGGCCAACCCGCTCGACCCGAAGAACCTGGTCGACCTCCAGGCCAAGGTCGTCGAGGTCGGGGCCGACGCGGGCGTGGCCTTCGACGGCGACGCGGACCGCTGCTTCGTGATCGACGAGCGCGGCGAGCCGGTGTCGCCGAGCGCGATCACGGCGCTGGTCGCGGTGCGCGAGCTGGCCAAGGACCCCGGCGGCACGGTGATCCACAACCTGATCACCTCGAAGGCCGTCCCGGAGATCGTCGCCGAGCACGGCGGCAAGCCGGTCCGCACCCGCGTGGGCCACTCGTTCATCAAGGCCGAGATGGCGTCCACGGGCGCGATCTTCGGCGGCGAGCACTCCGCGCACTACTACTTCCGGCAGTTCTGGAACGCCGACACCGGCATGCTGGCCGCGCTGCACGTGCTGGCCGCGCTGGGCGAGCAGTCCGGGCCGCTGTCCGAGCTGACGGGCGTCTACGAGCGGTACTCGGCGTCCGGCGAGGTCAACTCGACCGTCGCCGACCAGGCCGACCGGGTTTCCGCCGTCAAGGCAACCTTCGGGGCACGGGACGGCGTCACCTTCGATGAGCTCGACGGTCTCACCGTCGACCTGCCCGACGGTTCGTGGTTCAACCTGCGGGCCTCCAACACCGAACCGCTGCTCCGCCTGAACGTGGAAGCCGCCGACTCCGACGCGGTCGCCGCATTGCGGGACGAAGTCCTCGCGATCGTGCGCGGCTGACGAAAGGGAACGACCAATGGCAGTGCAACTCGACGCCCAGCTGCTGGAGATCCTGGCCTGCCCGTGCCCCGAGCACGGCGCCCTCCTGGTCGGCGCTCCGGCCGACCCGACGGCTGATTTCCTCACGTGCTCGGTGTGCCACCGCTCGTACCCCGTGACCGACGGCATCCCGGTGCTGCTGCTCGACGAGGCCGTGCGGCTGGACGCCGACCAGGACCCGACGGCCGGGTGACCTGGCGTGTTCGACGACAGCTTGCTGGACGACTCCACCCGCATCGGTGAGAACGACACGGGCGGGTGGCTCCGCGCCGCCGCCCACGCGGGGGCCCAGGTGCGCGCGACCGCCGAGGTCGCGGCCGAACTGGGCGTGGCGAGGACGTTCGAGGAACGGCCGCGCGCGCTCGTCCTGCTGACCCGACCCGGCGTGGGGACGTCGGTCGCGAAGCTCAGCTCCGCGCTGCTGGGACCGGCCTGCCCGGTGCCGGTGGTCGTGGCGGACGAGCTGCCGCCGTGGGTCGGCGCGCTGGACGTGGTGCTGGCGCACACCGAGGACCCCGGCGACCACGTGCTGGCCGAGTCGATCTACCGCGCGGGCCGTCGAGGGGCCCGCGTGCTGTTGACGGCCGAGCCGGAAGGTCCCGTCGCCGCGTCGGCCGCGGGCCACGCGCTGCTGATCCCGCCGAGGGTGCCCGTGCCGCAGGGCTTCGGGTTCGCGCGGGCGTTCGGCGGCTGGCTGGTCGCGCTGAACGCGATGGGCCTGCTCAAGACGGACGTCGGCCTGATCGCCGACGAGCTGGACCGCGAGGCCGAGCGCGACCACCCGATGCACGAGTCGTTCGTGAACCCGGCGAAGTCGCTGGCGCTGCGGATCGCCGACCGGACCCCGCTGCTGTGGGGTCTCGACCACCCGGCGACGGCGGTCGCGGCGCACGGGGCCGCGATGCTCGCGTGCTACGCGGGTGTGGTCAGCGACGTGGCCGGGTACCCCCAGGCGCTCACCAAGTCGGTCCTGCACCGCAGGGCCGTCCGGTCGACGTCGGCCGAGGACCTGTTCGCGGACCCGGACGACGAGCCGACCGGTCAGGTGAGGGTGCTGCTGCTCGCCGTGCGGCAGGGGCAGCTCGCCGAGATCGCCCGTCGTGCCGCGCAGGAGACGTTGCCGGGGGCCGACGTGCTCGAACCGGCGGAGGAAGTGACCGGCGGTGACGCCGTCTGCGCCGCGCTGCTCGCACTGCGGTTCGAGCTGGCCGCGCTCTACCTGGGCCTCGCCGCGGGAACGCTGGGCGGACCGGGGCTGTACGCACCGGCGGTCTGACGCCGACGAGGGAGAAGACCGTGGAACTGCTGCACAACGCGATCCGGCCGTACGCGTGGGGCTCGCGCACCGCCATCTCCGAGCTGCTCGGCAAGGCCGTCCCGGCACCGCACCCCGAGGCCGAGCTGTGGATGGGCGCGCACCCCGGCGACCCGTCCCGCGTCGTCGGCGCGGACGGGTCGGAGCGGTCGCTGCTGGAGCTGCTGGCCGAGGACCCTAAGGGCCAGCTCGGCGCCGAGTTCGCGACCCGGTGGGGCGGCAGGCTGCCGTTCCTGATGAAGGTGCTCGCCGCCGAGGAGGCGCTGAGCCTCCAGGCCCACCCGTCGGCCGAGCAGGCCGCGTCGGGCTTCGCCGCCGAGGAGCGCGCGGGCGTCCCGATGGACGCGCCGACCCGCAACTACAAGGACCCGTCGCCGAAGCCGGAGCTGATCTGCGCGCTGACGGAGTTCCACGCGCTGGCGGGCTTCCGCGACCCGCACCGCACGGCCGCGCTGCTGCGGTCGCTCGACGCGCCGGACTTCGCCCCGTACGCCGAGCTGCTCGCGGCCCAGCCGGACGCGCAAGGTCTGCGGGCGCTGTTCACCACGTTGATCACGCTCCCGCAGACCTCGCTGGACGGGCTGCTGCCGCAGGTGCTCGACGCGTGCGTGCTGCACGTCAAGGAGCACGGCGAGTTCGACCTGGAGTGCCGGACCGTCCTGGAGCTGGGCGAGGCCTACCCCGGCGACGCGGGCGTGCTGGCCGCGCTGCTGCTCAACCGGCTCGTGCTCCAGCCCGGCGAGGCCGTCCACCTGCCCGCGGGCAACCTGCACGCGTACCTGCACGGCACCGGCATCGAGATCCTGGCGAACTCGGACAACGTCCTGCGCTGCGGCCTCACCCCGAAGCACGTCGACGTGCCCGAGCTGCTGCGCGTGCTGGACTTCACCTGCGGCGACATGCCCGTGCACCGCGGCGAGGAGGTCGTCCCCGGCTTGGCCGTCTACCGCACGCCGTCGACCGAGTTCGAGCTGTCCCGGATCGACCTGGCCCCGTCCGCCGAGGTCCGCGTCGACGACGACGGCCCGCAGATCCTGCTCTGCGTCCACGGCTCCGTGCGCGTCGAGGACGGCCGCGGCGGCGAGGTCGACCTGGCCAGGGGGCAGTCCATGTGGCTGGCCGCGCACGACCCCGAGGTGGTCGTCCGCTCGACCGGCGACGAACCCGCGCTGCTGTTCCGGGCCACCGCCGGGGCCTGAGCCCGTCGCGGAGGTTAGGGTTCGGCTCGACAAATCGGACTTCGACCTCATCAGGGAGCTCACGTGTCAGCTGGGGGCGGAAGCAAAGCGATCATCGCCGCGTTGTTGGCCAACGCGGGAATCGCCGCAGCCAAGTTCGTGGGCTTCTTGGTGACGGGGTCGTCATCGATGCTCGCGGAGTCCGTGCACTCGCTGGCGGACACGTCCAACCAGGGGCTTCTCCTGCTGGGCCAGAAGACGTCGCAGCGGGCGGCGACGCGGAACCACCCGTTCGGCTTCGGGCGTGACCGGTACTTCTACTCGTTCGTCGTCGCGCTGATGCTGTTCACGCTCGGCTCGGTGTTCGCGCTCTACGAGGGCATCCACAAGCTGGAGTCCCCGGAGCCGCTGTCGTCGCCGATCGTCGCGGTGATCATCCTCGTGGTCGCGATCGGTCTGGAGAGCTACAGCTTCATGACCGCGATCAAGGAGTCGAAGGAGATCAAGGGCGACGCGACCTGGTGGGGCTTCATCCGCCAGTCGAAGGTGCCGGAGCTGCCCGTCGTGCTGCTGGAGGACGCGGGCGCGCTCGTCGGCCTGGTGCTCGCGCTGATCGGCGTCGGGCTCGCGACCCTGACCGGCGACCCGGTGTGGGACGCGATCGGCACGATCTCCATCGGCGTCCTGCTGGGCGTGATCGCGATCATCCTGATCGTCGAGATGAAGAGCCTGCTGATCGGCGAGGGCGCGTCGCCCGCCGAGCTGGACGTGCTGGAGGCCGAACTGGCCAAGGGCAAGGTGGAAAGCGTCATCCACATCCGCACCCAGTACATCGGCCCCGACGAGCTGCTGGTGGCCGCCAAGATCGCCCTCAACCCCGGCCTGTCCGTCGCCGAGACCGCCGAGGCGATCAACGACGCGGAGTTGCGCGTGCGCAACAAGATCCCGGCCGCCCGGCTGATCTACCTCGAGCCGGACCTGGACCGCAGCCTGGCGAAGAAGGCCTGACCCGTTCGCCGACGCGCCCCGGCACGCGCGGACCCCTAGGGTGGAAGGTCGTACTTCACCCTGCCAGAGGAGGACCGCCGTGCCGGGGAACGGGCTGTGGCGCACCAAGTCCATCGAGCAGTCCATCGAGGACACCGACGAGCCGGACACCAAGCTCCGCAAGGACCTCACGTCCTGGGACCTGATGGTGTTCGGCGTCGCCGTGGTCATCGGTGCGGGCATCTTCACCGTCGCCGCGCAGACCGCGGGCGACCTGGCGGGGCCGTCGGTCTCGCTGTCGTTCGTGCTGGCCGCCGTCGCCTGCGGGCTGGCCGCCCTCTGCTACGCCGAGTTCGCGTCGACCGTCCCGGTGGCGGGCAGCGCGTACACGTTCTCCTACGCCACGTTCGGCGAACTGGTGGCGTGGATCATCGGCTGGGACCTGGTGCTGGAGTTCGCGGTCGGCTCGGCGGCCGTGGCGAAGGGCTGGTCGTCCTACCTCCAGATCGTGCTGGCGCAGGTCGGCCTGGACAGCAAGACCACCGTCTCGCTCGGGTCGGTCGACTTCGACTGGGGCGCGGTGCTGCTGGTCGTCGCCCTGACCACGCTGCTGGTGCTGGGCACCAAGCTGTCGTCTCGGGTCAGCCAGGTGATCACCGCGATCAAGGTGCTCGTGGTGCTGCTGGTGATCGTGGTCGGCATCGGCTACATCAAGGCGTCGAACTACTCGCCGTACATCCCGCCCGCCGCGACCGGCGGCACGGGCGTCGGCTCCAGCGGGTTGGAGCAGTCGCTGCTCTCGCTGATCACCGGCCAGGAGGGCAGCACCTTCGGCGTGTACGGGATGCTCGCCGCCGCGTCGCTGGTGTTCTTCGCCTTCATCGGCTTCGACGTCGTCGCCACCGCCGCCGAGGAGACCCGCAACCCGCAGCGCGACCTGCCGCGCGGCATCATCGGCTCGCTCGTCATCGTGACGGTGCTGTACGTGGCCGTGGCGCTGGTCATCACCGGCATGGTCCCGTACACGGACCTCAAGACCTCCGCCGACGGCACGCCCGCGAACCTCGCGACGGCGTTCGCGAACCTGGGCGTCGACTGGGCGGCCAACGTGATCGCTGTCGGGGCGCTCGCCGGTCTCACCACGGTCGTCATGGTGCTGATGCTGGGCCAGACCCGCGTGCTGTTCGCCATGTCCCGCGACGGCCTGCTGCCCAGGGGCCTCGCGAAGACCGGTAGGCACGGCACCCCCACCAGGGTGACGATCCTGGTCGGCACGCTGATCGCGCTCGCCGCCGGGTTCTTCCCGGCGGGCAAGTTGGCCGAGATGGTCAACGTCGGCACGCTGTTCGCGTTCATGCTCGTCTCGGCGGGTGTGCTGATCCTGCGCAGGACCCGACCGGACCTCCCGCGCGGCTTCCGCACCCCGCTCGTGCCGCTGGTGCCGGTCCTCGCGATCCTGGCCTGCCTGTGGCTGATGCTGAACCTGACCGCGTTGACCTGGGTCCGGTTCCTGATCTGGATGGTGGCGGGCGTGGTCGTGTACTTCGCCTACGGCCGCGGTCACTCCGTGCTCGCGTTGCGGGACAAGGAGAAGCTCCCCTGATCCCCCCGGTGGTCGGCCTCCAC
>NZ_JBHYHC010000060.1:0-3935 GCF_042738955.1 Umezawaea sp. NPDC059074 | reverse complement strand
GCCGGGCGTGGGTCAACATCTATAACCCCCCATCCCCCCCCGGGGGGCCGGCCTCCACGGGGAGGCCGACCACCGTCAACTCCGGTGTGGGGCTCTGGAGGGCGGCTTCCTCGTGACGACCCGGCGGTGCCGCTGCCCGCCGGACCGGGGACTCGTGCAGGCCTTCGTCCACACCCTGGGCTCCGGGGCGGGCGGTTCCTCGGCCACGACCGGCTTCGGCGGCTCGGTGCGCGCCTTGCCGCGCCAGAACACCACCGCGCCCGCCAGGACCAGCATCACCCCGCTGAGCTGTGCCAGCAGGAACTGCGCCACGCTCAAGCTCTTCCCCTTCACCGTTGGCACCGCGCCCGCACGGCCCGCCACACGCCGCTCTCCGGCGCGGGGACGTGCAGCACGATCTCGTCGGCCTGGCTCGGACTCACCTGCGCGATGAGCGCCGCCAACCGCTCCGGCAGCGCGTCGCTCGGCAGCCAGTGCAGCCCGTGGTCCTCCGCGACGAGCGCGCTGAGCACCCGCGCCCGCGGCAGTTCGGCCGCGTGCCGCAGGTGCACCCCGATCTCCTTGATCCACTCGGACCGGTGCAGCCGCGGCCGCGTGCCACCCAGCAGCGCCAACGCCAGCAGGTAGCGCAGGTCCGGGTCGTGCGGGTCGTCGCGCACCGCGTCGCCGAGGCAGTCGGCCGCCTGCGCGTAGTCGAACGCCGCCAACGCGGCCCGCCCGACGGCGACCCGGTCGCGGATGTCCACGCGCTCGATGAAGTCGTCCACGCCGCTCAGCCGGTCAACGTCATGAGGACGCCGTCGATGGCTGTCACGACGGTGGGCGCGCTGGCGGCGATCCGCTCCGCCTCACCGAGCTCGGCGATGATCCGCTCGACCCTGGGCTCCGGCGCGTGCGCCTCGCTGTTCGCGGCGTCTATGGTCGCCGCGAGCCGAACCCCGACCTCCCGGTCGAGGTCCCGCGACTGCACGGCCCGGTCGACGAGCGAACGCAAGGCGTCCAGCTGCGCGGGAACATCAGGATCGATCCGCCGCCCATCGGAATTCCGAATGACGTCCACGCGCTCTTCTCCGACCCCGAATTCGGCCATCCGCTGCCGTACTCCTCGTGCTGAGTGTGTGTGGGCGGACCGTTCATCGAGCCGTGTTGGCTATGCGTTACCGACCGTTGACACAGCCGGCACAAGTTGCACCGTTCGGGTGGTCGTTGTTCCGGTAAATGGGGAACGGTGTAACGGGGGCGGGTATTGGGGCGATCCAACGGCCCCGCTCGAGTCAGGGCAGGCCTGACCACCCAGGCGGGGCACAACTGCCGTACGACTGCCTGGGTGGGGCCGAGTGTTTTGGTCGTGTCCGATTTTACTTGGGGGATTTGTCCCTTAAAATTTGTCGGGCTGCGGCTTCTGAACCTGCCGTTTTGGCCCGACAAAGGGACAAATCTAGGGGCCCCAAGTCAAATCGGACACAGCACGCTGGAAATGGCAGCCGCCGGGAGAAAAACCCAAACCTCGGCAACGAAGAGGCCCGAGCCGAACCGCGTCGCTTCGGGGGTGTGACGACGCGGCCCGGCTCGGGCCTGGGACGAGCGTCCGCCGCGGGGGGAGGTGGCGGACGCCGTTGGTCTCTACTTCGTGGAGCCCGCCAGCACGCCCTGCACGAAGTAGCGCTGGAACGCCATGAACACGGCCAACGGCACGATCATCGACAGGAACGCGCCGGACGACAGCAGGTCGATGTTCGTCCCGAACTGCCTCAGCTGTCCGCGCAGCGCCACCGTGATCGGTGCGGAGTCCTGGTCGGCGAACACCAGCGCCACCAGCAGGTCGTTCCACACCCACAGGAACTCGAAGATGGCCAGTGACGCGATGGCGGGCTTGCCGATGGGCAGCACCACCTTCGCGAAGATCAGCCATTCCTTCGCGCCGTCCATCCGCGCGGCCTCGATCAGGTCGCGGGGAATGCCGGTGAAGAAGTTCCGCAGCAGGAAGATCGCGAACGGCAGGCCGAACGCCACGTGGAACAGCACCACGCCGGTGATCGTGCCGAACAACCCCACGGCTCCGAACAGCTTCGCCACGGGGATCAGCGCGACCTGGACCGGCATCACCAGCAGGCCGACCACGATCGTCGTCACCCAGGCCCGGCCGGGGAACTCGATCCACGACAGCGCGTACGCCGCCAGCGCCGAGATCACCACGACCAGGACCGTCGACGGCACCGTGATGTAGATGGTGTTGAGGAACGACTTGAGCACGGTCTCGTTGCCCAGCAGGCCCTGGTAGTTCTCCAGGGTGAGCTGCGCGGGCTTGGTGAAGATCGTCCACCAGCCGCCCGCGTTGTTGTCGGTCTCGTCCCTCAGCGACGAGACCAGCAACCCGAACACCGGCATCAGCCAGAACAGCGCGACGAGCGCCAGGATCACCTGGATCGTGCCGTCGCCGAGCTTGCCGACGACCCGTGACACGAAGCCGCGGCGCGGGGCGCCGGACACCGTCACCTCGACGAGGCGCACCTTCTCCGGTGCGGTCGCGGTGGTCATGACTGCTCCCGGCGGAATCGGCGGATGTTGAAGACCATGGCCGGGGCCACGAGGAGGAACAGCATCACGGCCAGCGCGCTGCCGACGCCCTGGTCGCCGCCGGTGCCGAAGGACACCTGCCACATCTGCAACGCCAGCACGTTCGCCTCCTCCTGCACCGAGCCCGGCGCGATGACGAACACCAGCTCGAAGATCTTCAGCACGTTGATCACCAGCGTCACGAACACCACCAGCAGCACCGGCGCCAGCAGCGGGACGGTGACCCGGCGGAACACCTGCATCTCGGTGGCGCCGTCGACGCGCGCGGCCTCCAGCGCGTCGCGCGGGATCGCGGACAGGCCCGCGGCGATGAACGTGATCGCGAAGCCCGTCATGATCCAGATCCACGACGAGATGATCACCGGGGTGATCAGCGACGGGCCGAGCCAGGTGAGGCCGCGGAACGGCAGCTCGAAGTTCACGGCGGGCAGCCGCAGCTGGTAGGAGCCCGGCGGCAGGCCGGGGAACGTGAACCGGCCGTCGTCGCCGGACGTCGTGCGTCCCACGACCTGGCCGTCCTTGACGGCTTCGAGGGCGATGCGCGGCATGCCCTTCTCCGTGCCGTCGAGCTGGCTCGCCCGACCGCCCACGGAGACGTCCAGCCACACGACGCCGCGCAGCTCGGTCATGCCCGCGGCGGGCGCGGTGGCCGAGGTCGCCTGCGGCGGCACCTGCGCGGGCGGGAAGCCCACCAGCGGCACCGCGACGGCCGTGCCGGACTCGAACGACTCGCGGCTCGTGTAGCCCTCGGGCGTCGCCACGAACGGCGCGCCGTCACGGGGCCGCGCGCCGGGGTAGGCCGACGACGGGGAGAACAGGTCGTGCACGCCGACCACGGCCGCGTTGACCACGCCCTGGTTCGGGTCCTCCTCGTACACCAGCCGGAAGATGATGCCGGAGGCGAACAGCGAGATCGCCATCGGCATGAACAGCACGAGCCGGAACGCGGTCGCCCACTTGATCCGCTCGGTGAGCACGGCCAGGATCAGGCCGAGTCCCGTGACGGCGGCGGGCGCGACGACGACCCAGATCACGTTGTTCTTGAACGCGGTCAGCGTGCGGTCGTCGGTGAACGTGTTGATGTAGTTGCCCAGTCCGACGAACTCGTCGCCCGAGCGGTCGAAGAAGCTGCGGATGACCGAGTACACCAGCGGGTAGAGCACCAGCGCGGCCAGCACGAGCGCGGCGGGCAGCAGGAACACCGCCGCGAGCTTGGGTGAGCGCCCCATCGAGGGGTCGTCGACGACGACCTGCTTGGGGGCCCGCCCGCCGGGGGGGGGCGCCCCCCGGGGCGGGGCCGCGGGGGAGCGCACAGAGGCGGTGGCGACCCCACCCAATGATGGTGGGGGGGTTGAAGC
>NZ_JBHYHC010000059.1:31386-54154 GCF_042738955.1 Umezawaea sp. NPDC059074 | reverse complement strand
CGGTGCGACCGCGTGGTGTCGATGGGGCCGTCCGCTCCCGGCCTCCCGTTCGTGGACATGGAGAACGCCGAGGGCGCGTACGCGGCGGTCGCGCACCTGCACCGGACCGGCCGCCGTCGCATCGCCGCGCTGCACGGCCAGGAGGGCAACCCGTGCGCGGAGGCCCGGCGCGAGGGCTACCGGCGCGCGGTGCGCGACCTCGGCCTGCCGGACCTGTCCCGGATCGGCAAGTTCCGCCGCGAGGCCGGGTACGACCTCACCCAGAGCCTGCTGGCCGAGGAACCCGGCATCGACGCGATCTTCGCCGCCACCGACGCGATGGCGTCCGGCGCGATGCAGGCGTTGGCCGACCTCGGCGTGAAGGTGCCCCAGGACGTGGCGGTCGTGGGGTTCGACGACAGCGTGATCGCCACCTGCACCGCGCCGCCGATGTCCACGGTCCGCCAGCCGGTCGAGCAGATGGCCGCCGCGGCCACGCGCGCCCTCGTGCACCGGCAGATCGCGCCGCACTGGCGCTGCGTCTTCCCGGCCGAACTCCAGGTGCGCGCGAGTTCCGCGGGCGTGACGGCGGCCCGCTGACCGGTCGGATCAGCGGGGCGGCGGCAGCGCGAGGGGGCCGTCGTCGGACTCCAGGACCAGCGCGCCGTCGGACCACGCGGTGCGGAAGGCGTCCGGTCCCACGACCGTGACGCGGACGCCGAACGGGGCGACCTCGGTCGCCAGCGACAGCATGATGCCCACCAGCGCGAACTTGCTGCCGTGGTAGGACGGCGTCGCGTCGGAGGTCACGACCACGACCGTCCCGCCGCGCCTGCTCCGCATGCCGGGCAGGACCGCCTTCACGACCGCGACCGTGCCGAAGACGTCGATGTCGCGCCGCCTGCGCAGGTCATCCACAGTGGACTCGCCGTGGTCCATGCCCGCCACGAGGACGTCGATCGGCGCGATGTCGTCCTCGATGGACCGGACCGCGGGCTCGATCCCGGTGGCCGACCCGATGTCCACCACCCGCGCGAACGCGAGCCCCGGCCGTGACGCCTCGAACTCCGCGGCCTGCTCGGCCCCGCGGACGAACCCGACCACCCGGTGACCGGACTCCCAGGCCCGCTCGGCGAACGCCCGACCGGACCCACCGCCCAGCCCGGCGACCAGGAAGGTCTTGCTCCCCGTCACGGACCCACCTCCGAACCCTCGGCGACTGACCCGAACCCTAACCAGGTGCCCGCCTCGGGTCGGCGGGGCGGGCGTGGGCCCGCCCCGCCGAGGCGTCGTCAGATGCCGCAGTTGGGCGCCGACCAGAGCTGACCGGACCGCAGGGCGGTGTGGACGTGGTCGTTGTGGTCGGGGTAGCCGGGCCCGAGGATCTCGGTGAAGCCGTGGTTGCGGGCCTGCTTGGCGATCGCGCAGAAGCCCTGGACGCCCGCGCCGAGGTCGGCCGCGTCGCCGTACATGTGCCTGCTGGTCGCCGAACCGCCGACCGCGCTGTTGCACGACACGCTGCGGAACCCGCCGTTCACCGTGAGCGGGCGGTCGCCGAGCGCGTGCCGCAGCGCCTCGAGCTTCCACATGGTGACCAGCGCGTTGGCCTTGGCCTGCGTGGCCGACACCTTGCCGCCGGACCAGTCGGAGTTGCAGCGGTTCAGCTCGCCGTAGGTGAAGTGGACGGGCGTGCAGTCGTCGTCCTGGAGCGCGTAGACCTTGGCGAACGTGGCCGGACCGGCGACCCCGTCGGCGGCGAGGCCGTAGGCCTGCTGGAACCGGACGACCGCGGCCTTGGTGGCCGCGCCGAACTGGCCGTCCAGCCCGACCACCGCGCCGTAGCCGGGATAGCCGGAGACGCGGATCTGGAGCTGGCGCACGTCCTCGCCGCTCGCGCCCTGCGCCAGCGACCGGCTCCACGTGTAGCAGCCGTCCGAGGCGTGGACGTCGGCCGACGTCACGGGTCCGGGGTCGGCGGCCGCCGTCCCGGTGAGGGTCAGGAGGCCCGCGACGAGCACGAGCAGGATCCTTCGCACCATGGGGAGCACCTTTCGAGGCAGGGGGTGACCTCCCGGAGGGTGTCGGAGGGCCGCGATCCGGTCAACGAATCACCAACACGACACTTCGGTCGTAGCTCGCCCACCGGCCGGCCCCGTCCGTCCCGTGGGACGGATCACCGAGGGGGTTCGGCGGTCCTGTCGAGACCGGCCAGCCGCAGATCCACGCGTTCGGCGTCGACGTGCCGGTCCTGGTCCCGGTACAGCGCCGCGGCCTCCCGCCAGGCGACGCGGGCGCGGTCGTGCTCGCCGAGGGCGGCGTGCGAGTCGCCCACGCGGTCGAGGGTCTCCGCGACGTAGTAGGCGTTGCCCTGGGCGCGGTACCGGTCCACGGCCTGGTGGTAGTGGTCGACGGCCCGCCGGTGGTCGCCGACGCCCTGGGCGATGTACCCGAGGCTGTCCAGCGCCGCCGCCTCGCCCGCGGGGTTGGCGTGGTGCCGGTGCAGGACGAGTGCCGTGGAGCAGTGCTCGCGGGCGGTGTCGAACTCGCCGAGGCGCGCGGCGTACCAGCCCGCCGCGCTGAGCGCGTCGGCTTCCCACGCGGGCTGGTCGAGCGCGTGGTAGAGGTCGAGCGCGTGCCGGGCGTGCTCCAGTGCCCGCCGGTCGTCGCCCTGTTGGTCCCACGCGAACGCGAGCGAGCGGTGGGTGTGCGCCTGTTCGGTGGCGTCCCGGTGGCGCACGGCCAGGCCGAGCGCCCGGTCCAGGTGGGCGGCGGCCTCCTCGTGCCGTCCGAGCCGGGAGCAGGCGCGGCCGAGGAGCCGGTGGGTGCGGCTGAGGGTGGCGGGGTCTGGCAGGTGCTCGGCCGCCTCCAGCGCCGCCCGCCACGCGGTGAGCGCGTCGTGCCGGTGACCCCGCCAGAGGTGGAAGGTGTCCAACGTCCACGCGAGGTGCCACACCGCGTGGTGGCGGCCGAGCGCGGCGGCGGTCCGCTGGGCGGCGAGGAGGGTCGCGTGCTCGGCCTCCAGCCAGGCCGTCGCGGCCGCGGCGTCGGGCAGCGGGAGCGGGTGGACGCCGGGGGCGGCGGGGTCGACCGGCATGAGCGGGCGGTGGGGGTCCATCAGGCGGTCGGCGGCGCGGGCGGTGTGCAGGTGGAAGTCCACCACCCGGACCAGTGCCGCGGCCCGCTCGGCGGTGGGCAGGTCGTGGGCCGTGGTCGTGGCGTAGTCGCGCACCAGGTCGTGCATCGCGAACCGGCCGCCGGGCCGCCGTTCGAGCAGCGACGCCCGTTCCAGCGCCGACAGGGTCGCGCGGGCGCGGGCCGGGGGCAGGTCGGCGAGGGCCGCTGTGGCGGGCGGCGTCGTGTCCGCGCCGGGGGCGATGCCCAGCAGCCCGAACACGGTCCGCTGCGCGTCGGTGAGGTAGCGCAGCGACCACGAGAGCACCGCGGGCAGGCTGGCGGCGGGATCGGTGTCGTGGTCGAACATCTCCAGGCCCAGCTCGCGCAGTTCCGCCGCGATCTCGGCCAAGGGGACGCCGGGGCGGGTGGTGGCGGTGCGGGCGGTGATCGACAACGCCAGCGGGTAGCCCCCGCACGACTCGACCAGCTCGTCGACCGCGGCGGGCTCGGCGGCGACGCGGTCCGCGCCGAGGCGCGCGGCCAGCAGCGCCCGCGACTCCTGCCGCGTGAGCACGTCCAGCCGCAGGTGGCGGGCGCCGTGGCGCTGGATCAGCGACGCGAGTTCGTGGCGGCCGGTCACCAGCACGACGCAGGTCGGGCCGCCCGGCAGCAGCGGCACGACCTGCTCGGAGGTGGCCGCGTTGTCCAGCACGACGAGGATCCGCCGTCCCGCGACCAGGCTCCGGTACAGCGCGGCGCGCCCGTCCAGGTCGGTGGGCACGTCGTCCGAGGACACGCCCAGCGCGCCGAGGAACCCGAACAGGGCCGCGTCGGGCGCGAGGGGCTGTTCGGTCGGGCTGAAGCCGCGCAGGTCCACGAACAGCTGCCCGTCGGGGAACCGCCGGGCGTGCCGGTGCGCCCACGCCAGCGCCAGCCAGGTCTTGCCGATGCCGCCCGCGCCGCCGATCGCCGAGATCACGACCGTGCCCGAAGCGGCCTCGGTCAACGACTGGTCCAACCGGGCCAGCTCGCCGCCGCGGCCGGTGAACCACCGAGGTGGCGCGGGCAGTTGCCGGGGTGCCGCGGTCACCGGGGGTGGAGCCGGATCGGCGTCGAGCACGCGCTGGTGCGCGTCCCGCAGCGCGGGGCCGGGGTCGGTGCCCAACTGGTCGACCAGCTCCTCGCGCACCCGGCGGTAGTGGGCCAGTGCGTCGGCGGTGCGCCCGGCGCGGTGCAGGGCCAGCACGAGCTGGGCCGCCACGCGCTCGTCCAGCGGCCGGTCGGCCGCGCGGGCCGACAGCGCCGCCACGAGGTCCTCGCCGTGCCCCAGCCGCAGCCGCGCGTCGGTCAGGTCGCACTCGGCGTCCCGACGTCGCTGGTGCAGCCGATCGCGCTCGGCCGCGGCCCAGTCGCCGTCGACCCCGGTCAACGCCTCGCCCTGCCACTCCCCCAACGCCTGCTCCAGCAGCGCGACGCGCTGCCCGTCGTCGGGGGCGGCCCGCGCGCGGGCGCGCAGTTCGTCGAACCGGTGCAGGTCCACCAGCGACGGCGCGCACCCCAGCGCGTACCCGCCGGGCGAGCGCGTCACAGGCGTGTCGGCACCGGCCAGGAGAACACGTAGGCGGGAGAGGTAGTTCACCAGGGTCGCCCTGGCGTGCCGAGGCGGGTCCTCGCCCCAGACGCGGTCGACCAGCCGGTCCACGGGCACCACGCGGCCCGCGTCCACCGCCAGCGCGGCCAGCACGCACCGCTGCCGCGCGGGCCCCGTATCGAGCGGCCCGTCGCCGTCGATGGCCGCCACCGGCCCCAGTAGGCGAAACCTCACGCCGCTCCTCCCCCCGCGACGAGTTCCTGCGCGGCCGTTCCTACCCGTTCCGGCCTGCGGTTGGGGGAAAACACGGGGATTTCGCACGAATGGCGGCCCACCGTGGCGGCGGATGGTCCGGCACGACCGAAGGAGGGTGTCCATGACGAACGGAACACAGGTGGCCCGGAGAGTGGTGACCGCGCTCTTGGGGACGGTGCTGGTCGCGGGTTTCCAGACCGTGCCCGGCGCGACCGCCGCCGCGAACACGAGCGACGTGTCGTCCTGGCTCATGCGGCAGCTGCTCGCGCTGCAACCGGGCACGGAGAACGGCGGCATCTACGCGAACAAGCCCGGCTACCACAACACCCGCGCGGGCAACAGCTCCAGCGACTACTCCGTGCGGGACGCGGAGGACCAGGGCGGTCCGGCCAACCTGGCCGCGGCCTACGACTGGACGTTCCCGGACGCCAAGAACGGCCGCTACGGCACCATCGCCCGGTACTCCGCCCGGCTGCTGGCGTCGGGCCAGGACCCGAACGACCCGCGGTTGGACGGCTGGCGCGAGTTCTTCGGCCAGACCGACGACGACACGACCGTCGAGGGGTGGGACTTCCGCTACCGCCGGTCGGCCACCTCGGACTCCAGCCACCTCTGGCACATCCACCTCAGCGAGGACCGGGACAAGGTCACCAGCTACGACAACAAGGTCGCCCTGCTCAGCGTGCTCAAGGGGGAGACGGTGAACCAGTGGCGCGGCACCCAGCTGCTGACGTCGACCAGCACCGGCGGCCTGGTCCACACGATGAGGTTGCGCAACGGCCAGTGGACCGGTTTCGGGGACGTGGAGGCCGCGACCGGCGCGGTCTTCACGCCGGTCGACACGGCGTCGGCGATGGTCGCGGGTGAGCAGCACGCCCTGGTCGTCGGCAACGACGGCGAACTCTGGCACGCGATCCGGCGGGTCGACGGGCCGTGGACGCCGTTCGGCAACGTGGAGGACTTCGCGGGCGAGGTCGGCACGATCACCAGGGTGGCCGCGTCCGAGGTCGGGGGCTCGCTGCACGTCGTCGTCGTGAGCGACGCCAACGAGATCCACCACTCCGTCCGGACGCCGGACGGGGCGTGGACTCCCCTGCGCAGCGTGGAGTCCTTCGCGGGCGACCTGTCGGACCTGACGGACGTGGCGGCGGCCGGGTTCCTCAACGGGGAACTCCAGGTGGCCGTGTCGACCGGGCCCGGACGGCTGATGCACACGCTGCGGCGCACCGACGGCAACTGGACGCCGTGGGGCGACGTGGAGGCGTTCGCGGGCAATCCCGGAGGCGTGCTGTCGGTGAGCGCGACCGAGGTCAACGGGATCTTCCACCTCGTCGCGAACTACGGCTTCGCGGGCGTACGCCACGCCACCCGGTTGCCGGACGGCAACTGGACGCCGTTGCTGAAGATCGACGACTACACCGGCGGCAGCACGGGACTCGCGCTGGACGTCGCCGCGGCGGGGTTCACCACCGGGGAGCTCCAGGTCGTGGCCCTGTCGGTGAGCGGAGCGGTCTGGCACGCCGCGCGCTACCCCGACGGCCGGTGGTCCGCGTGGGGCGACGTGCGCGGCTACGCCGGGAACCCCGGCCTCGCCACGAGGGTCAGCCTCGCGGGCGGGTGGCGGTCCTGAGTCAGGGTGCTCCCCGGTCGCACGACCCGGGAGCACCCCGGTTCACCCGAAGTAGCCGCAGCCGCTGGTGCCGGGCCAGGGGCCGAGGTAGTGGCCCCACCAGAGGTTCGCGTCGATCTCGAACTGGTTGTCCACCCCGTCCGATCCCTCCAGCCAGTACAGGAAGCCGAACGTCGCGAACGAGGGGAACCCGCCTTCCTGCAAGGTGTGCACGCCCTCGTGCCGCACCACGTCCATCCCCCGCGACCGGGACAGGAACCAGCCGTTGTCCGCGGAGCGGAGCAGCGCCAACCGCTGGTACGCCTCGCACTTCACGAGGTTGTTCATGTTGGCCTTGGTGCCGGGGTAGAACAGGAAGTCGCCGTACGTGACCGGCCGCCCGTTGTAGCCCCAGCCGAAGCACACGTTCTGCCGGAGCCCGACGCTGCACCCGAGGCCGCTGAGCAGGATCCGCGAGGCCGCGAACGCGTTCGCGCCGTTGACCGAGTTCAGCCCCACGCCGCGGAACGTGCCGGTCCAGACGTTGGACACCGCGGTGGAGGTGCCCGTGGACCACGTCGAGCCCGTCATGTTGGTCGCGACCACCCGGAACTCCCAGACCACGCCGACCGGGTACTGGTCGAAGGTCGCGCTCGTGCCGGAGGCGTACTGGGTGCGCCAGACCCCTTCGGCGTCCGACAGGTTGCGGTACTCCACCCGGTAGCTCACGCCCGGCGAGGGGCTGGGCGACCACGTGAGGCCGATCCGGCTGGAGTTCGGGTCCGGGGTGGGCGAGGGCGTGCCCGGCGCGGACGGCAACGGCGGCATGGGTTTCACCGTGACCACGTTCGTCGCGACCGTCTGGCCCGCGGCGTTGGCGGCGGTCACCTTGAACGAGTAGGTGAAGCCGTTCCACAGGTTCGAGACGGTGACCGGGCTGTTGCCCGCCGGCTGCGCGTAGAAGTACCACTCGCTGTGGCCCTGCGGCTGGAAGTAGATCCAGTACCAGGCCGCCCCCACCGGGTTGTTCCGGTCCCACGTCAGCGTCGCCTGCCCGTCGCCTGCCCGGACCTGGAGGCCCGACGGGGCCGCGGGCAGCGGCAGGAACGGCTTCGCCGTGACCACGTTGGACGGTGCGCTCTGCCCTCCGAGGTTCGCCGCGGTCACCCGGAAGTCGTAGGTGAACCCGTTCATCAGCCCGGTCGCGGTGTACGACGTGCCGTTGACGGGGTGGTTGACGAAGTACCACTCGCTGTGGCCCTGGGGCCGGAAGTAGACCCAGTAGTAGACCGATCCGGTCGGGCTCGCGTTCCAGCTCAGCGACACCTGGCCGTTGCCCGCCGTGGCGCGGAGGTTCGACGGCGCGGCGGGCGCGGGAGGCACCGGCGTCGCCGAGACCACGTTCGAGGGCCCGCTCTCCCCCGCGACGTTCCCGGAGATCACCCGGAACTCGTAGCGGTGACCGTTGGCCAACGACCGCACGGTGAACGCCCATGCCTGCACCGGCGACGGCAGGCGCTGGAATCCGCCCTGGTTCGCCGTGACGTCCCGGTACTCGACCCAGAAGTACGTGGCCTGGTCGACCGCGTTCCAGCCGAGCCCGACCTCCCCGTTGCCCGCGATGGCGGTGAGCTGCGCCGTCGCCGGGACCGGGGGCAGCGGCCGTGCGGAGGCCACGGCCGTGGTCCGGCTGTCACCGGCCCAGTTCGTGGCGGCGATCTTGACCTCGTACGTGTGACCGTTGGTCAACGGCGACACGGTGAAGCTCGTGCCGTTGACCGGCAGTTCGAGGCGCGTGAACCGCTCGCCCGCGGTCGCGTCCCGGTAGTAGACCCAGTAGTAGACGTCCGCCGTCGGGCTCGCCGTCCAGTTCAGCACCACCCGGCCGTTGCCGGGGGACGCCGTCAGGTTCGTCGGCGGCGCGGGCAACCCGCCGTGGGAGGTCACCTGCACGGTGTTCGACGCCGGACCGAGCCCCGCGATGTTCTCCGCACGCACCTGGAACGCGTAGACGTGGCCGTCCTGGAGACCGTCCCAGCTCGCGACCGTCTTGTCGGTGAAGAACCCCGACCTGGTGAAGGCCGTCTCGCCCGCGGTGACGTCCCGGCGGTAGAGCCAGTAGTACAGGTTCGGCCCGGCCGAGTCCCAGCTCAGGTCGATCGACCCGTCGCCAGCGGCCGACCCGGTGAGGTTCGTCGGCGCACCGGGCGCGGCGACCTGCGAGGTCGCCCGCACGAGCGCGGAGTCCGGCCCGTCGCCCGCGAGGTTCGTCGCGGCGACCTTGAACTCGTACAGGTGCCCGTTCGCCAGCAGCCCCACGGTGTTCTTCGGCTCGGTTGCCGGGAACGGCAGCTTGGTGAGGGCCCCGCCCGCGGTGACGTCCCGGTAGTAGACCCAGTAGTAGACGTTCGGCAGCGCGGTCCAGGCGAGGTCGATGTCGCCGGTCGGCCGTGGGGTCGCGGTCAGGCCGGTGACCACCGCGGGCAAGGGCGGCAACGGTTTCGCGGACACGACGGCGCTCGCCGGGCCCTCACCGCCCGCCGCGGTCGCGCTGACCTTGAACTCGTAGGTGTGCCCGTTGGCCAGCAGGCCCGCGGTGAACGCGGTGCCGTCGGTGATCGGGTATTCGAGCTTGGTGAACGTGGTGTCCCCGGCCGTGACGTCCCGCTGGTAGATCCAGTACCAGGCGTCCGGCACGCCGGTCCAGGACAGCGCGACCGTGCCGTCCCCCGGCGTCGCGGTCAGGGCGGTCGGGGCCGCCGGAGAGGCGTAGTGCGCGGTCGCGCGGACCGCGGCGCTCGCCGGTCCCTCGCCACCGGAGTTGATGGCGGTGACCTTGAACTCGTACGCGTGGTCGTTGAGCAGCAGGCCCGCGGTGAAGGACGTGCCGTCGGTGATGGGGTACTGGAGCTTGGTGAACGCGGCCTCCCCCGCCGTCACGTCCCGCTGGTACACCCAGTACCAGAGGCCTTCACCGGGGGCGGTCCACGTCAGCTTCAGGCCGCCGTCCCCCTGCGCTGCCACGGCGAGCCCGGTCGGCGCGGCGGGCAGGTCGTAGCGCGCGAGCGCGCTGACCACCGCCGACGCCGGGGACTCCACGCCAGCCCTGCCGACCGCGGTCACCTTGAACTCGTAGGTGTGCGCGTTGATCAGCCATCCGGCGGTGAACGTGGTGCCGTCGGTGATCGGGTACTGGAGCTTGGTGAAACCGGACTCCCCGGCCGTGACGTCCCGCTGGTAGATCCAGTACCAGAGGCCCTGGCCGGGCGCGGTCCACGTCAGCTTCGCCCCGCCGTCGCCCTGCGCCACGGCGGTCAGCCCGGTCGGCGCGGTCGGCGGCGCGACCACGACGGTCGCGGTGACCACTGTGGACGGTGCACCCAGCCCGCCGCCGCTCCGCGCGGACACCCGGAACTCGTAGGTGTGCCCGTTCACCAGGCCGGTCACGGTGGCGGACGTGCCCGACGCGTTCGGCGACTGCGCCTCGGCGAACTCGGTCTCCCCCGTCGTGACGTCCCGGCGTTCCACCAGGTACTGGACGTTGCCCGCGACGGCGTCCCACGTCAGGGCCACGTCGCCGTCGGTGCCGGGCGTCGCCCGCAAGTTCGTCGGCGCGGGCGGCGGGGCCACGTGCGCGACCGTGGTCACGGTCGTGGAGAACTGGCCCTCGCCCGCCGAGTTGGCCGCTGACACCCGGTACTCGTAGGTGTGGCCGTCCTTCAGGCCCCCGATCGGCTGGGACGTCGTGGTCGCCGCCTTGGGCACGCGGGTGAAGTGCGTCTGCCCGGCCGTCACGTCCCGCTGGTAGACCCAGTACGAGAGCCCGGAACCGCTGGGAGCGGTCCACGTCAGCTTCCCGGTGCCGCCGGTGTCCGTGGTGACGGCCAGGCCCGTCGGCTTCGCGGGCACGGCCGCCGGGTCGGGCACGGCGGGCGGCCACGTGAGGTCGACGAACCGCGGCCGGTAGATCCGCGCGTCGAGGTAGTTGTCGTCGTTGTTGAGCGTGTTGTTGTTGTAGGACAGCAACAACGTGCCGGGCGTCGCCTGCTCCTGGTGCACCTGCGCGTCGTACGGCGTCTGCCAGCCACCGCTCGCCTCCGACTCGGGCGCCTGGTGCAGGTAGACCGGCCCGGCGAACGGCCCGGCGGGGCTGCTCGCGGTGTAGGCGACGATCCACGGGCTGAACGGCGTGTTGCCGTCCTGGGTGACCGCCACGAACTGGCCGCCGACGCGGACGACCGAGAACTCCGTGCCACCACCGGAGAACAGCCGCGCGGACTGCGTGTCCTGGGCCGACCACGCCGACCCGGTCCAGAACTCCCACGCGCCCGCCAGGTTCCCGGTGGGGACGCGGGCGAGGTGCGCGAACTTGTACCCGGCCGTGTCCTCGGTGCCGTACACGTAGTCGTAGCCGCCGTCGGTCACGATCGCCGAACCCCAGCCGACCTTCGCGTCCAACGCCAGATCGGTGACCGAGGAGACGGTGAGCCCCGGCAGCGCGTACGTCACGACCGCCGTGCCGATCCGGACGAAGCCCAGCGGACCGCCGTCGGCCGTCTTGCGGTACTTGCCGTAGAACGCCTTGAGCGCGCCACCCTGCACGACGGCCGAGGACACCCAGTAGAACTCGTCGGCGTTCGCCGCGTTCACCAGCGAGGAAGGGGCGTTCGCCGTTCCCCCGTGCACGGTCTGCACGAGCTGCCCACCCTGCTGCACCACGATGGAGTTGTGCAGGAACGGCGTGTTCCGGGGCCGCGAGTGGTCGGCGGCGACCGTGCCGAGGAAGGTGTCGGAGAACAGCCACGCCACCCGACCGTCCGGCAACGCCACGGACACCGTGCTGTCCCCACCGGTCCAGTGCCCGCCTTGGTCGCCGTAGGCGTTCCACTGGGTGTTCAGCCGAGCCGCGGGCCCGTCCACGGCGACCGCGGACGGCGGCAACGCCACGACCAGTCCGAACAGCAACACCAGTGGCAGCAGCAGAACCAGGCGCTTCGTCATCGTTCTCCCCCGGATGCCCGCGAAGACCGCAGTGGAGCACGACGACCTTGCACGGAGCCGGCACAGCGCCGAAAATGCGCCGAACGGCCTACCGGGCGGACATCAGCGCCGCGAGGAACCGATCCGTCGACTTCTCCCAATCCATACCCGCGGCCGTGGCCAACCCAGAACGCACCAACCGCTCCCGAAGTCCCTGATCCCGCAGCAACCGCACCACCGCCGACGCCATGCCTTCGGCATCCCCGACCTCCACCAGCAACGAGTTCTCCTCGTGCGCGCAGAAGTCCTCCGCGCCCCCGTTGCGCGTGACGACGACCGCGGTCCCGCACGCCATGGCCTCGGCCACCGGAAACCCCCACCCCTCCTCCACGGAGGAACACAGGTGCACCGCACTGGCCCGATAAGCGGCCCCAGCCTGCTCAGGCCCGTTGCCCGCACGGGAATACCCCACCCACTCAGGCAGGAAGCCCGGCCGCTTCTCCGTGCCAAACGCGTTGACCCGCAACTCGGGAACCACGTCCCGCACCCGTTCCAAAGCCGCGACCGCAACCACGGATCCCTTCTGCGGCCCAGTCCCCACCAGCAGACTCACACTCGCACCACGCTCCCCATCCGGCACCGGCGGCCGGTAAGCACCGTGGTCCAACCCGTTCTGCACCACGGTCACGTTCGCGCGAGGCACCCCCACCTTCTCCAACACCCCAGCGAGGTAGTGGGACACCACCACCTTCGCCACCCCCAACCGCAACACCTCATCCACCCGCTTGGGCTCCGCAACCCCCCAAATCTCGTACCCCTGCACCAGGTGCACCCCTCGTCCCTGCCGCGCGGACAACTGCGGCAACAGCAGCGCCGTAGTCCAGTAGGTAGCAACGGTCACGTCCGCCTCCGGCAACGACCGCGCTTCAAGCTTCCCCACCATGGTCATCCGAACAGCGTCATCAACCACCATCCACCGCAACCACCGGTGCAACCCACCGGGAACCCGACTGTGCCACCGATCCCGCACAACCTCACGCAGGTGCGCAACCGGCCGCCCCCACCCCTCGTACCACTGCTCGTGCACAACGGTCACCTGGTGCCCACGCGCAACAAGCCGATTCGCGTACTCGTAAACCACCCGAAACCCACCACTGGGCACCCTGGAGAACACGGGCAGCACAAACGTGATCCGCATCCCCGCAGTCTCCCAGGCCGATTTTCGCCCTTAAGCCAGCGAGTGAACGTGGGCGAGCACGGCGTCGAGGACTGCCTCCAGCGGGGCTGCCTGGCGGAGGGTCTGGGCGAGCAGGGTGCCGCCCTCGACGGCGGCCAGGAGTGCCATCGAGAGGGCCTCTGGGTCGGCTTCGGGGCGGAGGTCGCCGCGGGTGCGCATGGCTGTCAGGCCCGCAGTGATCGGTTCCCGCCAGCGCAGGAACGCGGCGGCGATGTCCTCGCGCAGGGCGGGGCTGGAGTCGGCCAGTTCCGACGCCAGCGAGCCGACGGGGCAGCCGCGGATGTACTGGCGTTCCATCCGCATGGCCACGACGTGGTCGCGCCACGCGTACAGGGCCTCGAAGTTGTCCAGCCTGTCCAGCAGTGGGCGCTGGCCCTCGATCAGGGTCTCCGCCTGGTACTCGATGACCGCCCGCACCAGCGACTGCTTGTCGCCGAAGTAGTACCCGACCTTCGCCGCGCTGACCTTCGCCGCGCGCTTCACGTCGTCGATGCTCGTCGCGGCGGCGCCGTGCTCGAACATCAGGTCGGCCGCGATCTTGAGCACCCGTGACCGCCGATCTGTCAGGCAGGACCGCACTGGTCACTGGCTCCACCAGCGGCATCGGCCGTGCCACCGCGCGGCTGCTCGCCTCGCTCGGAGCCCACGTCATCGTCTCGGGGCGCAACGCCGACCGCGGCGGCGAGACCGTCGACGACATCCGGGCGGCGGGCGGCAAGGCCGACTTCGTCGCCGCCGACCTGAACGACCTCGACTCGCTCGGCGTGCTGGCCGAGCGGGCGACCGAGATCGGCGGCCAGGTCGACATCCTGGTGAACAACGCCGGGATCTACCCGTTCGGCGCCAGCAGCGACGCCACGGCGGAGGACTTCGACTCGGTCGACGGCGGTGTGGGAACCCTCTGACCTCGTGCCTCCCGCCACCCCAAGCGTTCGGGGCGGCGGGAGGTCCCGCCTACGAGGTCGGGAAGCCGACCACCGCGAGGTCGGTGGCCCTGGCCACGACGACCGCGCCGGGTGCGGGGACGAGTGCGGTCGTGCCGCCGCCGAGCAGGCCGCCGATCCCCGACTCCGACTCGGGACGGTCCAGGGGCGCGGTGGAGGCCGGGCCGCCTGCCAGGGGTTGCCAGACCAGGGAGGCGGTGTCCTTGGCGCCGCACACCCGCAGGTAGGTCGACGTGGTGGTGGCGTCCGCGATGCGGCTGGGGCACGTCGTCAGGTCGAGCGGGGTGGTCTTGCCGCTGCTCGGGTCGACCGCCTCGCTCCGGGTCGGCTGGGCGTTGGCCTGGAGTTCCAGCACCGGGATCGGGCCGGTGTCGAGGCGCGGGAACAGGCCGCCGTCGACGGAGGTCAGCAGCTCGCCGGTGTCGGCCCGCAGCAGGACGTCCTCGGAGGTGGTGGCCCTCGGGGAACTCAGCCGCACCGACACGACCCCGCCGTCCGGTGACGCGGCCAGCATGAAGCGCGGGACCTCGTCGGACGAGATCGCCGGATCCAGGCCGAGGGTGCGTTCCCAGCGCTGCCGACCGGTGCGCTGGTCCAACGCGACCACGCCGATCCGGTCCGGGCATTCGAACGGCGCGAGCGCCACGTCCCGGCCGCTCGCGGGCAGCGCGAAGTCCGACCGGCAGCCCGCGGGCGCGGACCACGTCCACACCTGCTCGCCGGTGCGCAGATCCGTTGCGGTGGTGACGAAGTCGTCGCCACGGCGTTCGCGCAACGGCAGCACGTCGGCCGTCGGTACCAGACCGTCCACATCGGACAGCAGCGCGTCGACCACCTGCTCGTGCACCACCGCGCCGGTCACCGCGTCCAGCACCACCAGCAGGTTCGACTCGGTGTCGTGCGGCCCGCCCGGCGCGAGCGCCACCAGCACCAGCCCACCACCGGGCGTGGCGACCAGGTCGCGGACGTGCGTGCCCCGGCGCAGGTAACTCCACCGCGCGGCCCCGGTGCGCCCGTCCAGCGCGGTCACCTCACCGCCGACCGTGGCCACCACGACCCCGGCCCCCGCCGCCACCACGGCCCGCGGCTCCGACGGAGCCTTCCACTGCCACCGTTCCCCCGTGGGCTTGCCCGTGACGGCGGCGGGCGTGACCTGCTCGGCCGTCACCGACTCCGTCCGCGATCCCGGCACGACCACCGCTCCGGCGACCGCACCACCCGCGACCACGACCACCACCGCCGCGGCGAGCACCGGCCCCACAGCCGCACGGCCGAGAACGGCCAGCAAGCCCGTCACCACAGCAACGACCGCACCCACCGCCAACACGGGCGTGCCACTACCCGGCGCACCACTGACCACGTCCCCCACGAGCCAGACGACCGCGAACCCGGCGGCCACCCCAGCGACGACCACCCCGAGCACCCGGCCGACCCGCGCCCCCGCGAACGACAACACCGCCGCGACCACCAGCCCACCCGCCACCAGCGCGACACCCACGTCGGGCCGGTCCGGCCGAATCGCCCCACCAGGCAGGAACACCGCCACCACACCGCACAACGCACCCAAAACCGCGACCACACGCCACATCGACGGCTCCTCCAGCGTCGTCCGAACACCCGACGTTCCGATTCCCGGCGACGATACGACAGCAACCCCCGCCACCCGACCGACATCGAGGTGAACGTCCAGGTCACGTGGTCACAGCAGCGGCCGTCGACGATCTTCAGCGTGGCCCCGTGCACGTGACTGCCGAGCGGTAGCCGATGTCCACCAGTTCGTCCGGAGAGCCGCAGACCTCTTACCGCGGTGGGTCCGACTACTTCGTGGTGCCTGCCGCGCGGGCGATTCGTTCCAGTTTCTCGCGGTACTCCGCCCACGCGTCCGCGGCCAGGTCCGGCAGGTTCGTCGCGTCGGCTCGCAGGCCGATCGCGCCGTCGAGGAGTTCGCGGACGATGTCCGCGTGGCCTGCGTGGCGGTTGAGCTCGGCGATCACGTGCACCAGGATCCGGTGCAGCGTCGTCACGCGGCGGTCCGGCGGCCACCACGGGACCTCGCCCGTCGTGTCCAGCGGGGTCGACTCGATGGTCTCGTCGGCGAACGCCCACACTCGGCGGTAGAGGCCCGCGATGTCTTCACGCGTCTCGTCCTCGGTGGCCCAGAAGTCGGCGCTGGGGTCGTCGTCCATGGTGTCGTACCAGGGCAGCGGCTCCGGGAACTTCCGGCCGAACGTGTCGCCGAAGTAGCCGATCTCGACGCCCGCCATGTGCTTGACGAGGCCGAGCAGGTTGGTGCCCGTCGGTGTCAGCGGTCGCCGCACGTCGTACTCGGAGAGGCCGTCGAGCTTCCACAGCAGCGCGTCGCGCGCCGCTTGGAGGTACCGCCGCAGGTCAGCCTTGGGATCCGAGTCCGTCACGCGAGGAAGCTACCAACCAGCCCACGACCGCGCGCCCGCGGATCAGTGCCGCTCGTCCACGAGCGCGGTCGCGCGTGTCTCGGGGACCCCCAGCATCAGCAGGCTCGTGATCGTCGCGGCTCGGGCCCCGTTCGGCAGGTCGTTGTCCGCGATGGCGAACACGACGCCGTACGCGACCTGGCTCAGCACGCCCGCGGGCAGGTGCTTCGCGAACGCGTCGCCGTCCTGGCCCCGTTCCACGAGGTCGGCGAGGAGTGCGTCGACCGGGCCGAGCAGGCCGTGGATCGCCTCGCCGTACTCGCCGCGGCGCAACGCCAGCAGCACCCGGTACCGGTGCGCCACCGGCCACACGCGGGCGATGAACTCGACCCACGCCGCGTCCGCCTCCGCGCCCGTGGCGTTGACGTCGGTGAGCACGGCGGTCATCTCGGCGACGGCCCGTTCCGTGAGCGTCCGGATCAGGTCGAGGCGAGAGGGGAAGTGGCCGTAGACCGTGCGGCGAACGACGGCGGCAGCGGTGGCGATGTCGCCCATCCCGGCGTCGGGGTTCTCCCCCAGCACGTCGAGGGCGACGTCGAGGATGCGGTCGCGCGTCTCGTTCATCGAGCGCAGGCGAGAGGACTCCGTGGGCACGACGCCATTGTTGCACACCCGTGTGCAATGAAGTACGTTGCACACCAGTGTGCAACGAAGCCAAGGAGAAGCCCATGACCGCACCGACATCGACCCTCATCCGCCCGTTCACCGTCTCGATCCCGGACTCGGAGATCGAGGACCTGAAGCAGCGACTGGCCCGAACGCGCTGGCCGGACCCGGAAACGGTGAACGACTGGTCGCAAGGGGTCCGCGTGGAGAACGCCAAGGCCCTGGTCCACCACTGGGAGCACGACTACGACTGGCGGCGCTTCGAGGCGGAGCTCAACAGCCACCCCCAGTTCCTGACCGAGATCGACGGGCTCGACATCCACTTCCTCCACGTCAGGTCCAAGAACCCCGACGCGATGCCGCTGCTGCTCACGCACGGATGGCCGGGCTCGATCGTCGAGTTCCTGAAGCTGATCGGCCCGCTGACCGATCCGGTGTCGTTCGGAGGCGACGCCGCCGACTCGTTCGACGTCGTCATCCCGTCGCTCCCCGGCTTCGGGTTCTCCCAGAAGCCCACGGCGACCGGGTGGACCGTTCCACGCATCGCCACCGCGTGGGCGGAGCTGATGAAGCGCCTCGGCTACTCGCGGTGGGCCGCGCAAGGCGGCGACTGGGGCTCCGTCGTCACCACCGCCCTCGGGGCCATGCGACCCGAAGGGCTGCTGGGAATCCACCTCAACACCCAGTACGCCTTCCCCGAGCGGATCCCCGAGACCCTGTCGCCCGAACAGCGCCACGCCGTGGAGACCCTCGCCCTCTACACCGGCGAACTCGGCGGGTCGAACCACCTCCAGGGCACGAAACCGGAGACCGTCGGCTTCGCGCTGGCGGACTCCCCCGCCGGTCAGGCGGCCTGGATCTACGAGAAGTTCCAGTCCAAGACCGACAACCAGGGGCTCGCCGAGGACGTGCTCAGCGTGGACGACATGCTCGACGCGATCTCCCTCTACTGGTTCACCAACAGCGCGGCGTCGTCCGGCCGCATCTACTGGGAGAACAGGTCGGGCACCCTCGCGGGACCGAAGCTGACGCTGCCGGTCGCGGTGACCGTCTTCCCCGGCGACATCCCGCTCCTGCCCCGGAGCTGGATCGAGGACACCTACAGCGACCTGATCCACTACGGCGAAGCCGAGAAGGGCGGGCACTTCGCCGCCCTGGAACAGCCGGAGATCCTCGTCGGCGAGATTCGCGCCGGTCTACGCGCCCTTCGTTCCTGACGCCGATGCCGAGCTGACTCCCACCTCACCGGCGACGAGCTGGACCTCCCGCGCCCGGTCGGCGCGTTCGCCGTCCGAACCCGACCAGGCCCCGGCCAGCACCAGGGCGATCAGGGCGAAGGCGGCCGCCGCCCACCACGCCCACTCCACCGCGTCGATCACGGCCACCACCGCGTTGGTCGACGCGGCCAATCCCAGCGCCAGCATCGAACACCTGAACACCGCGTTCGCGCCGTCGGCACTCGCGTCCTGTCCCTCCACCGCTCACCCCAGTTTCGTCACAGCCTGTATCGGACGAAGGGGCGAACCGGTTACACGCAGCGAGAACACCAGGCCCGTGGAACACCGAAGCGCCGGACCCGTGGAGGGAGTTCCGGCGCTACTCAGGTTGTCGGCAGCCGGAGCCGCCACCTTGACCGATTCCGGCCCGGTTCACCTGATCGGCGCATTCACCAGTGCCCGGCGAACCGGTGCAGGGCGTCGAGCACGGCCGGGGCGAGGGTGGTCGGGTGGTCGGTGTCGTGGAGCAGGTGCCCCACTCCGGGCAACGGCACCCGACCCGGCCCACCGACGTGGGCGCGGTGCAGCGCGGTGGTGAGGGCGTCCGTGGTGGCGCACGGGACCTGGGGGTCGTCCGTGCCGCAGGTCAGCAGCACCCTGGTGCCCCGGCGCAGGTCCGCGGCGGCGGTCGGCGGGTAGACGGCGTCGCTGCTGAGCACGAAACGGCTGCTCGGTCCTTCGAAGGCCTCGAACAGCCTGGCGACGGCGGGTGGCAGGGCGGTGGTGTCGACCGGGCGGCGTTCGCGCAGGGCGGTGACGGCGGCGTCGACCGCCGTGTCGATGGACCGCTGCTGGTCCGGGGTGAGCAGGCCCTGGCGGGTCGCCTCGGCGACCTGGGCGTGCAGTTGCAGCGCGACCAGGTCCAGCAGGCGGATCGCCTGCGGTTGCAGCAGGGCCACGCCGGTCGGGCGCGGGTGGGCGGTGCCGCCGAGCAGCAACGCGGTCATCGCGCCCTCGCTGTGGCCGACGACCACGAGCGCGTTCGGGTTGGTCTCCGGCTGGTCGCGCAACGACTCGTAGGCGGCCGTGGCCTGCCGGACGAACGCCGGGTAGTCGAGCGCTTCCGGGTGGTCGCGGTAGGCGCCGAGCCCGGTCTTGCCGGTGCCGTACTTGTCGAACCGGAGTGTGGCGACCCGGTCGGCGTCGAGCGCGCCCGCCAGCAGCGCCAGGGTGTTCTGGGCGGCGGGCGGCTGGCTGCCGTCGCGGTCGGTGGGTCCGCTGCCGGGCAGCAGCAGCGCGGCGCGCAACCGTTGCCCGGCACGGTGTTCGGGGACGTGCAGGGTGCCGTACGTCGCCGTTCCGTCGACGGTGAAGACGACCTCACGATCGGCGGCGGGCACGAGACGGGGTGCCGCCTCGGCCGGGGTCGCGACGGCCAACGCCATCACGAGCGCGGCGGTCCAGGGGGCCGTCACCGGAGGGCGTTCTCGACCAGCGCGACGGTCGCGCGGGGGTCCTCGACCTGCACGACCAGGCGGGAGTAGCGCTCGTCGGCGAGTTCGATCACGACGGCCTTCGACGGGTCCTTGACGTCCCAGAAGACCTTCTCGCCGTCGAGGTGGAACGTGCCCGCCGTGATCACGCCGGGCACGTGCGAGCCCGGCGCCCGGATCCCCTTGGGTTCGGCGGAGATGCCGGGATCCTCGGTCGCGCCGCGGACGTTGGCCAGCGGGATGGTCAGGCTGCTCTTGAGGGCCCAGAGCTTGTCGAGACCCTCCATCACGACGACGAGGTCCTCGCCGTCGATGTGGACCAGTGCCATGTCGGTGCTTCCTTTCAGTCGAGGGGATCGAGGCGGCGGGTCAGCGCGTCACCGACGCCGTCGGGGTTGCCGCGCAGGCGAATGCCGAGTGCGGCGGCGGTGAGGGCGGCGGCCAGTTCGGTGGGGATGCCGAGCGCGTCGGCGATCGCCTGGTCGACGGCGGCCAACGCGGCGGACACCACCTCGGCCACCTCCTCGTCGGCGGGCGCCCGTTCGACCGCCGCGAGCAGCAGCAGGCCGAGGTCGGCCGAGGTGACCAGCCCTAGCACGGCCGCGGCGTCCGGCACCGCGGCGAGCGCGTCGACCAGGGGTTGGACGTCGTCGACGACGTGGCGGCGCAGGGCGATCAGGTAGAGGCCGCGCTTGCTGCCGAACGTCTTGTAGAGGCTGTTGCGGTGCACCCCGAGGTGGGTGACGAGGTCGTCGACGGACACCCCGTCGTACGCGCGCCCGCCGAACAACCCGACGGCGGCACGCACCACCTCGTCCTCGTCGAACGTCCTCCGCCTGCCCATGCCACGACGATAGACTTTTGAGGAACGATCAGTCAAGAACGATCGTTCCTCAAAAGCGGCCCGTCAGCCCAACGCCGCTGCCCGCCCTTCGAACAGGGCCCGCTCCCCCGCGTTGCGGGTCATCGCCGCGGCTCGGCGGAACTCGTCGCCCGCCTCGGCCGACCGTCCCAGGCGGGCCAGCAGGTCGCCGCGCACGGCGGGGAGCAGCGGGTAGTTCGGCAGGTCGAGGGCGTCCACGATCGCGAGCGCGGGTTCGGGGCCGTGGGCGTGGCTGACGGCGACCGCGCGGTTGAGGTCCACCACCGGGGACGGGGAGACGTGGGACAGCACCTCGTAGAGCGTGGCGATCCGGTCCCAGTCGGTGTCCTCGGCGCGGGCCGCGCGGGCGTGGCAGGCGGCGATGGACGCCTGGAGCGCGTAGGGCCCGAACGTGCCCTCGGCCCGTGCGAGCGCGGCCAGGCCGCGGCGGACCAGCAGGCGGTCCCAGCGCGACCGGTCCTGGTCCTGGAGCAGCACCGGGTGGCCCGCCTGATCGGTGCGGGCAGGTAGTCGGGACGCCTGCAACTCCATCAACGCCACCAAGCCGTGGACCTCGGGCTCGTGCGGTGCGAGCGTGGCCAGCACGCGGCCGAGCCGCAGGGCCTCCTGGCAGAGCGACGGCCTCGTCCAGTCGTCGCCCGCCGTGGCCGCGTAGCCCTCGTTGAAGATCAGGTAGACGACCTCCAGCACGGACGCCAACCGCTGGGCGGCCTCGGCGGGAGGCGGCAGCTCGATCGGGATCCGCTTCTCCGCCAACGTGCGCTTGGCCCTCGTGATCCGCTGCCCGACGGCGGCCTCGGACGCCAGGTAGGCGCGGGCGATCTCGGCGACGGTGAGGCCGCCGAGCAGCCGCAGGGTGAGCGCGACCCGCGACTCCGTCGGCAGGGCGGGGTGGCAGGTGGTGAAGACGAGCCGCAGCAGGTCGTCGCCCACGTAGTCGTCGACCTCGGCGGCCAGGTCGGGGTCCACGTGCTCCGGGGTCGCCCGGCCGATCTCGGCCAGCTTCTCCTGGTACCGGGTGCGCCTGCGCAGCGCGTCGACGGCGCGGTGCTTGGCCGTGGCCATCAGCCACGAGCCGGGGTGGTCGGGCACGCCCGCGCTCGGCCACTGCTCCAACGCGATGACCAGCGTGTCCTGCGCGAGTTCCTCGGCCAGCCCGACGTCGCCGACCAGCCGCGCCAGGCCCGCCACGATCCGGGCGGACTCGATCCGCCAGACCGCCTCCACCGCGCGGCGAGGATCCGTCATGACCACCGATCCTCGCACGCGGGTGGCCGTCAGGCCGGGAAGTCCTCCGGGCCGAACACCTTCAGCACCTCGACGTCGCCCTCCCAGCCGTCCCACAGGTCGCGGTGCAGCTTCAGGAACCGCGAGGCCCACTCGACCGCCTCCTCCTTCGACCGGACCTCGTAGACGGCGTAGCTGATCGTCTCCTTGGCCTCGGCGAACGGCCCGTCGGTGACGCTCAGCTCGCCGCCCGCCAGGCTCACGCGCGCGCCCGTGGCGCTCGGGGCCAGGCCCGCGGTGTCCAGCAGGGCGCCCGCGGCGGTGGCGTCCGCGCCCAGCTTCATGATCGCCTCCATCAGGCCGGGCGGCGGCGGGGTGGTGGGGTGGACGGCCTTGAGCAGAGTCAGGTAGCGCATGGTCGGAAACCCTTTCGGTTGATCAGACTCGGACGGAGACGACGGCGAGCCACGCCCAGGACAGGACGATCGCCGCGCAGAAGGCGAGCACGGTCGGTCCGTGCGAGCCGCTCGCGATGCCCGCGAACGCGGCCGTGAACGCGACGGCGGTGCCGCGGGAGAACCAGGCCATCCCGGCCCGCCCGGCGCGCGCGAACCGGGCCGCCAGCACGAGGCAGGCGGCGACGAGGCAGACGAACCCGAGCGCTCCGACCACGAGGTGGAGCATGCCGTGCCAGCTCACCGGTGTCGTCTCGGGCGCGCCGACGGGGAACCCCGCGACCGGGTCGGCGTGGAACACTCCGGCCGCGACCAGGCTGACGCCGTAGCCGGCGATCAGCGTGGGCGCGGCTCCCCCGACCTCCTGCCGCAGTCCGACGGCCGCCGCCACGACGAGCAGGCCCGTGACGACGAAGTTCGCGGTCTGGATCCAGCCGAGGTCGCCGTTGGCCAGCAGGCTCCAGGCGTGCCGGGACAGGTCGAAGCCGTCACGGGTCAGCGCTTGGGCGAGCGAGGTGACGACGTAGAGCGGGCCCGCGAGGACGCCGCAGACGAGCAGCGGGCGGGTGCGGGTGAGCGTGGTGGTCATCGCGCGTACTCCTTCGTTCGAGGCCTTCACTCACTGCCTCGAACGAAGCGGCGCGGATCCGACACGGCCGCCGAAAAAACTTTCCACCGGGGTGCCGGGGGCGCGGTGGCACCGCGTCCCCCGCCGCGGATAAGGA
>NZ_JBHYHC010000059.1:0-31376 GCF_042738955.1 Umezawaea sp. NPDC059074 | reverse complement strand
GCACATTCACATCCCGCTCCTTACCCGGGGGCGGGGCCCCTACACGCCCCCCTAAAAAACTGACCCCGGGGGGGCCGGGGTCGGGGGGCCCCGGCCCCCCCGTCCGCGGATCAGGACCCGCAGCGGGCCTGGGTGACCTCGATGTAGCGGGACGACGAACCCCAGCTGTCGACGGTGTTGTCGCAGAACCTGGTCCAGCCGCCGATCGGCAGGTCGCGGTCGGCGGTGGCGTAGTAGGTGTGCGTGCACTGGTAGTTGGCCTTGCAGGCCGGGATGGCCTGTGCGGCCGCGGGGGCGAGCGCGGAGAGGGTCGCCGCGGCGAAGACGAGGGCGAGAGCGCGGACCAGACGACGGGGCATGGGGCTCCTTCGATCGGTGGCGGACATCCCTTCGACTCTAGGGACGGCGGCGGTCGGCCAAATCGGCTGTTCGGAGCCCGCGGTCCGCAAACCCCGAAGTGCGTTCACCGGTCCAGGACGTCCAGCGCGCCGCACATGTCGTCCGAAGAACCCAGCCACAGCAGCGTGTACACCTCGCCGTCACGCGTGGGGAACGCCGTGTGCAGGCACAGCGTCGGCACCGGTCCGGTCTTGGGGGCGCCGGTGGCCGGGGCGCTCCGCGGCGAGAGGCCGAGCTGCTGCCTGAGCCAGCAGGTGGCGCCCTCCACCAGCGCGTCGAAGTGTCCTCTCAGGACAGCGACGACACCGACCGACCAGCCGTAGCCGACCTGCTGGTACACCGCGATCCCGAGCCGGTCGGTCTCGTAGCCGCAGGTGACGGCGTCGTTGACCGCGGCGATCTGCCCGGTGACGGTGCCCAGCTTGCTCAGGAAGTGCTGCGCGGCCTCGGTTTCCCGCTCCGCGGCCGGGATGAGGTCGGAGACGGCGCCGAGCAACCCGCCGAAGGGCACGCACGGGTTGGTCGTGACGTTGCGGAAGTCCGAGCCCATGGCGGGCAGCAGCGCGGCGACCTTCGGCCCCGCCCCACCACACCCGCCGCTCGGCTTCTCGACGTGGTTGGCGGACTTGGCGGAGGAGCCGGTGTCGTCGGGCGGAACGCACCCCGACACGAGAAGGCCGAGCACGATGAGGCAGGCGGTCAGCACCGTGGTCCGGGTGCCGCGGGAGGCGGGGTTTCGTCGCATGCCCAACAGAGGCGGCGAACGTCGACCGTGATTCACCCGGATCGCGCCGAGCGGGGTCGTGATCATCGCGTGGCAGACTCGGTGGATGGCGAGTGGCGCGGGCAGGTGGGCGCTCGGGGATCTGACGGTCGACCGGGTCGGGTTCGGGGCGATGCGGTTGCCGCAGCGTGGTGCGGCGTTCGCGCCAGGGGCGGTGCCGGGTGATCGTGGTGAGGCGATCGCGGTGTTGCGGCGGGCGGTGGAGTTGGGGGTCGATCACGTCGACACGGCCGGATTCTACTTCTCGTCGACGAGGTCGGCCAACGAGCTGATCAACACCGCGTTGTCGCCGTACCCGGACGGTCTGGTCATCGCCACCAAGGTCGGGCCGCGGCGGGACGCCTCCGGTGGGTGGCTGCCCCAGGCGACACCCGGCGAGTTGCGCGGCCAGGTCGAGGAGAACCTGCGGCAACTCGGGCGCGACCACTTGGACCTGGTGAACCTGCGCCTGTCCGGGATGGACTCGATCGCCGACCACTTCGGCGCGCTGGCCGAACTGCGCGACGCCGGGCTGATCCGGCACCTCGGCGTGTCCAACGTGCGCCCGGAGCACCTGGCCCAAGCCCAGGCGATCGCGCCGGTGGTGTGCGTGCAGAACTCCTACGGTCTCGGCCACCGACCGCAGCAGGACGGGCTCGTGCGGGCCTGCGGTGAGCAGGGGGTGGCGTTCGTCCCGTTCTTCGCCATCGCGGGAGCCGGGCGGGAAGCAGGCGTCAGCGGGGCCGAGCCCGACGAGGTGCTCGCGGTCGCCCGCGCGCACGAGGCCAGTCCGGCGCAGATCCGCTTGGCGTGGGCGCTGCACCGGGGACCGCACGTGCTGGTCATCCCAGGGACCGGCGACCTCGGGCACCTCGCCGACAACGTCGCCGCGGGCTCACTGCGGCTCACGGCCGACGACCTGGCGCGGCTCGAAGCGGTCCACCAGGGCTACTTGGGCTGACCGCTGGCGACGTCCCACAGCCGCACCTGGCGGTCAAGGCTGCCGGTCGCCAGGGTCTTGCCGTCCGGGCTGAAGGCCGCGGACGTCACCACGCCGTGGTGGTCCGAAAGCCTGGCGATGATCTCGCCGGAAGCGACGTCCCGCAGTTGTGCCTGGTAGTCGTCGACATCGCGATCGCTGCTGGCGGTCGCGAGGGTCTTGCCATCGGGACTGAACGCTCGGACGCCGGTGGTCCGGCCGGTCAGCTCGGCGGTGGCCTTGCCGGTGTCCACGTCCCACACCTGCGACTCGCTGTCCCGGTAGTTGCTGGTGGCCAGGGTTTTGCTGTCGGGGCCGAACACCACCCTGGCGAAGACCTTGCCGGGGTCCGGGCTGATGGTCGCGATCGCCGTACCCGCGCCGAGGTTCCACACCCGCATCCGGTTGTCGGCGTGGTCGATGGTGGCGATGGTCTTCCCGTCGGGGCTGAAGGCGACGTCGCCGAAGATTTCTCCGAACGGTTCGGGCAGGGTGGCGGTGTGCTGGCCGGTGTCGACGTTCCACAGCCACGTCCCGTCGGAGTCGACGGCGGCGGCCACGGACTTGCCGTCAGGGCTCACGGCCATGCCCAGGATCGGCTTGGTGCCGGTCAGGGTGGCGGTGGACTGGCCGGTGAGGAGGTTCCACACCCGCACGGTGGGATCTCGAAAGCCGGTCACGGCAACAGTCTTGCCGTCGAGGCTGAACGCGAAAGTCGGGTTGGCCTCGGTCTCGAAGTCGACGATCGTCTTGCGAGTGGCCAGGTCCCACAGCCGCACATGGCGGTCGTTGCTCCCGGTCGCGAGAGTTCTGCCATCGGGGCTGAAGGCGACGCTGAGGACCTGACCGTCGTGACCGAGGACCGTCGGTCCGCTGTGGTCCTCCTGCGTGAAGTAGCTGGCGATGCCGGGAACGGCGAGGACAACGACCAGCAGGGCGACCGCTGTGTAGGCGGCGAAACGCCGACGAGGTGGAGCGTGCGGGCGTCTGTGGCCTCGGGGGATCACGGTCCAGGCGATGGCCGCTGACACGAGCGTGAGCACCAGGATGGCGACACCGGACAGGAGGACGGCGGTCGGGCTCACGGCGGGGTCGACGGCGTCCGCGTAGACGACGGTAGCGCCCGCCGCCGACCAGACGGACCACAGACCGGCCAACCACCCCGCCAGCACGGCCAGTCCGGCGCTGCGCGGCACCAGCACGGCCACCAGGAGCGGCGCGACGAGCGCGAGCACCGCGGCCACCAGGAAGCTCGACCGGAAGAGTTGGTTGCCTTCGTGGACACCGACCAGGCTCGCGCTCACACCGCAGGACGCGGCGGCGAGGAGGCCCACCTGCGGCCAGGTGAGGGAGTCCGGCGAGCGGCGCGGTCGGAAGCGGAAGCCGCCGTTCACGATCGTGGGCACCACGACCAGCAGTGCGGCGAAGGTCAGGGTCGCGTGTCCCGCCGTGGTGAGCAGCAGGAGGTTGTGGAACCAGGGGAATCGGGGCAGGTCGAGGCTGAAGGCGACATCGCCCCAGATCCCCGCGATGGCCACACCGGTGACCACTCCAGGGCCGACCGTCGACCGTGTGCGCGGCGCGAGCAGGCACACTCCCGCCAACAACGTGGCCAGGCCGAAGAAGTCGAGATAGCGGTCGCCCAGGCTCCCCATCCCGACGGTCTTGCCGCCGAGGATCAGCACCGCCGCGGCCAGCGTCAGCACACCGCCGACGACGCTGTACCAACGCGCTCTAGTACCACCCGTGGGTGGCGGTTCCGCTTGCGCCGCAACGCTTACCGGAGGCGGCGGGTCGTTCGGTGGCGGGTCCGGCTCGGCGACGGTGACCGGCACATCCTCGGTGCGGGGTTCGGGGGCGGGCGACAGCTGGAACGCCGTGGCGGCCGCCGACACGAGTTTGCTGTCGTCGTCGGCGAGGCGGCGGATCTGCTCCTGGACGCGGTCGCGGACGAGGTCGTTGCCGATCCGGTGCAGGTGGGCCAGCCCTTCCAAGGCGGCGAGCCGGTCGGCGGCGATGGGGCTGCCGATCGCGTTGCGCAGGTAGCCGGGCAGCGCCCAGTTGACGTTCCTGGCGATGACGGTGCGGCCCTCGACGTTGTCCTGCTTCTTCGGCCGCTGCTGCGGCATCTCCGCCACGACCCGGTCGTGCACGTAGCTGTACAGCTCGTCGAGGGTGATGTCGCCGTCGCCGTCGAGGTCCGCGCTGCCGTCGCGCAGGCCCTCCACCAGGTGGTGGGTGAACACCGAGCGGACGGCTTCGCCGTGCACCCGGTCGCCTTCGAACGAGTACTGGGTGGCGTCCGACGCGGTCAGCACGGTGCGGCCGCGGCCTTGGAACCGCTCCAGCGCGTGCACCGCGGTGTCGGCCTTCGCGAGCCGCCCGGCCGGGAACGCGCCGCTGTAGCAGCAGTCGAGCACCAGCACCTTCTGCCGCGACGCGCAGCTCTCCATCGCCTGGTCGACCTGCTCGGCCGACAACCCGGTGAACAGCAGGTTGTCGCGCTTGGTGTCGGTCATCGCCAGGTACAGCCGACCCTCGTCGTCCTTCAGACCGTGGCCGGTGAAGTAGAGCAGCGCGAGGTCGTCGTGCCGCCGGGCCCGGTAGAAGTCCCCGATGGCCTGCCCGACGCGGTGGTGCGGCTCGTTGATCAACGTGGTGACCTCGAACCCGGCGATGGCCGGATCCGCCAACGTCTCGGCCAGGGCGTCGGCGTCGTGCGCGGGCGCGGTCAGCTGCCGCAGCCCCGCGTCCTCGTACCGGTAGGTGGCGATCACCAGCGCCAGCCGTCGCCCCATCCGCTCTCCCGCATGTCCGTCGCCGCCCTCGCTGACGACGTCGTTCGCGGGGGCGCCACCGTGTCGGCGACCGCGCCGCTCCCACCCGTTCGGCCTACAGGCGGATGTTGGGGCCCAGGTCGACCTGGTGGCCGTTCTCGCTCAGGGCGGTGGGAGCGAGGGGCGGGACGAGGATGCGGAGGGCTTTCGCGCGTTGCAGCGCGATTCGGCGACCGGTGTCCTCCAGGCCGGGGTAGTGGGCGTTGCGGGAGGTCTGGGTGGCGTGCTTGCGGTAGAGCCAGGTGACCTCGGCGTCGTTCCAGCCGGGGGCCAGTTCGGAGATCGCGGCCAACGCCGACAGCTCGTCGTCGACCGGGATGCCCGCCCAGCCGCCGAGGGCGCGGAGGGTGTCGGCGCGCATCATCAGGCCGCCGCCGTGGACGGGCCAGTTGCCGCCTCGGTCCTCCGCCCACGCGTTGACCTCGCCCGCGGCGATCAGGCCGAACGGGAGGTCGGAGTCCCAGGACCGGCGGGTGCCGTCTTCGAGGAGGTCGTCGGCCGCGCCGACGGCCCAGTGGATCGGGTGCTCCTCGAAGCGGCGGACGAGCGTGGCCACGGCGTGCGGGAGCAGGACGTCGTCGTGGTCGAGGTTCTGCACGAGCGCGCCCGTCGCCCGGCCCAGTGCGAGGTTGCGGGTGGCCGCGATGCCGAGCCGGGTGCCGTTGTGTCGGTAGCGGACGAGGTCGTCGTCGGCGAACAGGTGGGCCAGGGTGGGGGTGTCGCCGTCCTCCTGGACGATCCACTCGAGTGACCAGTGCGGCGGGAGCAGCTGCGCGCGGACGCCCTCGGCGGCCTCGGGCAGGTAGCGGGCCGCGTTGGAGCCGTGGGCGGCGGTGATCACGGAGAGGGTGGGCATTCCGGTCCTTCGAGGTCGGGTCGCGCGCGTCGGGCGTCGACAACGATCGCACCGCGCGGGCGGGTTGCTAACCTCAACCGTCCTTTCCCGGTGTTTGGAGATTTCCGCTGATGCTCGATCGAGCCGCTGTCGACGCTCTGTTCCCGTCCGATCTGCCCGACCCGGAGCACTGGGAGCAGCAGTACCCTCAGCGACAGCTCCCCGAGGGCGCGAAGGTCACCCGGCTGGGCCCCAGCCCGACCGGCTTCATCCACATCGGCGGCATCTACGCGGGCATGATCGACCGCGACGTCGCCCACCACTCCGGCGGCGTCTACCTGCTGCGCGTCGAGGACACCGACCGCTCCCGCGAGGTCGAGGGCGCCGTGGAGCAGTTCGACCGCGCGTTCGACCACTTCGGCATCCACCCCGACGAGGCGGACGGCCGCGGCGCGTACGGGCCGTACCTCCAGTCGCAGCGCGCCGAGATCTACTGGTCCTACGTACGCGAGCTGATGCGCGACGGCAAGGCCTACCCGTGCTTCGCCACGAAGGACGAGCTGGACGACATCACCGCCCGCCAGCGCGCGGCCAAGCTCCCGACCGGCTACTACGGCCGCTGGGCGACGTGGCGCGAGGCGTCCGACGAGGACGTCGCGGCACGCCTGGCCGCGGGCGAGCCGTACGTGGTGCGCTTCCGCTCCCCCGCCGTCCCCGGCGAGCGGGTGAAGTTCACCGACGCGATCCGCGGTGAGCTGGAGCACGACGCCAACGTCAACGACACGGTGATCCTGAAGTCGTCGGACCAGGACCTGCGCCTGCCGACGTACCACTTCGCCCACGCGGTGGACGACCACCTGATGCGGGTGAACCTGGTCATCCGCGGCGACGAGTGGATCTCGTCGGTGCCGCTGCACCTCCAGCTGTTCGCCGCGCTCGGCTTCGAGCAGGTCGAGTACGCCCACATCGCGCCGCTGATGAAGCAGGAGGGCAAGAGCCGCCGCAAGCTGTCCAAGCGCAAGGACCCCGAGGCGGCGGTCGACTTCTACGTGCAGGCCGGCTATCCCGCCGACGCGGTGCGCTACTACCTGCGCGGCCTGGCCAACGGCAGGCTCGCCGAGCTGCCGCTCGAGCAGGCGCTGGCGGAGCCGATCGTGCTGTCCGAGTGCGGTGTGGCGGGTCCGCTCGTCGACCTGGTGAAGCTCGCGGACATCAGCGCGAACCTCATCGCCACGCTGTCCGGTGAGGACATCGTCACCGCCGTGTCGGCGTGGGCGGCCGTCCACGACCCCGAGCTGGTCGGGGTGCTCGACACCGAGCGCGCGATGGCGCTGCGGGCGTTGGACGTCGAGCGGGTGGGCGTGGACAACCCGCGCAAGGACCTGCGCATGTGGTCGGACTTCCGGCCCGCGTACGGGTTCTTCTTCACCTCGGTGTTCGCGCTCGTGGACGACCCGGCCGACGAGCGGCTCGGCGGCCTCGACCCGAAGCTCGTGTCGGTGTTCGCCGCGGACTTCGCCGAGGGCTACCAGGAGTTCGCGGACCAGCAGGAGTGGTTCGGCCAGATCCGCGACCTGGCCGCGCGCCACGGCTTCGCGCCGAACGCCAAGGAGTTCAAGAAGAACCCGGACGCCTTCCCCGGCTCGATCCGCGAGGCGTCGCAGCTGATCCGCGTCGCGCTGACCGGATCCACCCAGAGCCCGGACCTCTACGCGGTGGCCCGCGCCCTCGGCACGGACGAGGTCCTGCGCCGCGTGCGCGCCCTCGCCCAGGCGTGACCTAGGCCGACGACGGCCCCGACCACGTCGGGGCCGTCAGCTCCACACGGCCCGCACGGCGTCCGCGACCGCCGTTCCCTGGGCCAGACCCGCTTCGGCGGCGACCGCCCGGCGGGCGGGGTCGAGGACGTTGCGGCCGATGGCCTTCCGCGCCGCGTCGTCCGGGCTCAGCAGGATCGACCGCGCGTCCAGCGCGGCGAGCTGCGTGCCCGGGCGGCCCGCCCGGCTGAACGCGCTCGTGACCGGTGCGAGGACCACGACCCGCCGGTAGCCCTTGGCCAGGTCGACGTTGGCGACGGACCTCATGCCGCCGTCCATGTAGCGGTGGCCGTCGATGGTGACCGGCGGCCACACCAGCGGCACGGCGCAGCTCGCGGCCACGGCGTCGAGGAACGGCGCTCCGCTGTCCCGGTCGAACACGGCGAACGACCCGTCCTCGGCGTTCACGGCCGTGACGCGCAGCGGGCGTTCCGGCCACCCGCGCTCGGCGAGCCTGCCCTGGAACACCGCCCGCCGTTCCGCCTCGGACACCGTCCGCGCCCGCAACGCCGCCTGGCCGAGGCGGGCCCGTTTGCGCTCCGCGGTCCCCGGCAGCGCGAACGCGGCGAAGTACCGCAGCACCATGCCGTAGCCGAGCCGCGCGGGGATCTCCCCCTCCGGCGTGCGCAACTGCCCCGCGTACAGCTCCTCCAGGGGCACGCCGCTCGCCAACTGCGCCGCGACGACGGACCCCGCCGACGTCCCGACCAGCAGGTCCGCGCCGCTCAGGTCCACGCCCGCGCGGGCCAGCCCGTGCACCAGCCCGATCTCCCAGGCGATCCCGGTGACCCCACCGCCGCCCAGCACCAACGCCCGTTCGTCGCTCACGGCCCCACGATGCCGGCATCCGGTCCGGAACGGCCCCGCGAGGCGCGCGTGGCGTCCTAGGATTCCGCCCGTGGCTCCGACGAACCCCACCCGTGCCAGGACCTCCGAGCTGTGGCCGATCAGGACGCACGTGGTCGCGGTGGTCCTGATCGGACTCGGCGTGTTCGCCGCCGCGGCCGCGCTGCTGTGGCTGGCGCTGGGCCTGCCCGCCGCGCCGACCACGGACACCAGGCTGAACATCGTCAAGATCGCGTTGTCGGTGGTGGCGGGGGTCGGCGGGGTCGTGGCGCTGGTGGTCGCCTACCGCAAGCAGCGGATCGGCGAGGTGGCCGAGGCCCGCGCGCACGTCAAGGTGCTGAACGAGCGCTTCGCGAGCGCGTGCTCCCAGATCGGCCACGAGGTGCCGACCGTCCGGCTCGCGGGCGTCTACGCCATGGCGAGCCTCGCCGACGAGTGGCCCGAGCAGCGGCAGGTGTGCATCGACGTGCTGTGCGCGTACCTGCGCATCCCCTACGAGCCCGACCTGGCGTCGCACTGGCGGCACGACGAGGAGACCGAGGTGCGGCTCTCGATCACCAGCGTGATCAGCGACCACCTCCGCCCCGGCGCTCCGGTCGGCTGGCACGGCCACGAGTTCAACCTGGTCCGGGCGGTGCTGCGCGCGGCGGACTTCGCGGGCATCGAGGTGACCGGCGGCAGGCTCCTGCTCAGCCTGGCCCGCTTCCCCGGCGGGCGGACGGCGTTCGACGGGATGCGCGTCAGCGGTGGCGAGGTCTGGTTCGGCGGCGCGGAGTTCGCCGGTGGCGAGGTGAGCTTCGCGGGAGCCGAGTTCAGCGGCGGCCGCCTCCGCTTCGAGGGCGCGGAGTTCACCGGGGCCGCGGTGTCGTTCCGCGGCGCGAAGTTCACCGGCGGCGAGGTCGACCTCTCCGAAGTGGACACCGACAACTACACCGCCCCACCCGTGTTCGACGAGTGGCCGACCCCGCCGAAGGGCCTGCTGCTCCCCCGCTTGCCGGAGGCGGTCGAACCGGGCCCGTGACGATCGCCCCTCGTGCACGCCGTGCGGGGTCTCGCCGGGCATACTCCCCCAAGAGGGAGGCGATCAAGGTGACGTCGGAGACGAAGCGGGTGACGATCAACGACGTCGCGCGGGTCGCCGGGGTGTCGCGGCAGACGGTGTCGCGGGCGCTCAACGACAAGGGCGAGATCGACGGCGCCACCAAGCAGCGCGTCCTGGACGCCGCTCGCGACCTCGGGTACCGGCCCAGCCGGTTCGCCAGGGGGCTGGTGCGGCAGGACACCACGACCATCGGGCTGGTGATCCCCGACCTGCTGAACCCGTTCTTCACGGAGGTCGCGGCGGCGGCACTGGAGGCCGCGCGCGGTCGGGGGTGGCACGTGGTCGTGTACGACACGGCCGACAGCGTCGACGAGGAGCGCGGCACGCTGGAGGCGATCGGCGCGCAGGTGGACGCGGTGGTCGGGTACTTCAGCCTCACCGAGGCCGAACTGGACAAGCACACGGCGGGCATGCCGGTCGTGCTCATAGGGCGTGAGCACCGGATCGCCCGGTTCGGCTCCATCAGCATCGACGGCGCGCTCGGCGTGCGGCAGGCGATCGACCACCTCGTGGCGGCGGGCCACCGGCGGATCGGGATGCTGGACCACGCGGGCCGCGCCGAGCCGAGCGTCCGGCGTGAGTGGTTCGCCGCCGCGATGGAGGCCCACGGCCTGGCCGCGGACGCGGTCGCGCCCGCGGTCCAGTCGGTCGACGGCGGCGCGGTCGCGCTGACCGGGCTCCTGGACCGCGAACCGGGCGTGACGGCGGTCTTCACGTTCAACGACATCATCGCCATCGGGGCCCTGCGCTCCGCCCGCAAGCGCGGGCTGGCCGTGCCCGCCGACCTGGCCGTGATCGGGTTCGACGGGCTCCAGCTCGGCACCGTCGTGGACCCCGCGCTCACGACCGTCGCGCTCGACACCAGGGAGATCGGCGCGAGCGCGATAGAGCAGGTCGGACGCCTGATCGACGGCGGGACGGCCGAGGACCTCGTGCTGCACGCGGCGCTGCTCGTGCGCGAATCGGCCTGACTCACCCTTGACAGGAATCACCCGTTCGCCGCATGCTCCTGAGCACGCCGTGAACGCTCACGGGAGCGTTCACGGCCCTGCACGGAGGGTCCCCGATGACGTTGACTCGACGCGGCTTCCTCGCCGTGACGGCCGCGCTGGGCGCGACCGCCCTCGGCGTGGGAGCGTGCACCAGCCCCACCACGGCCAACCCCGGCAAGCTCACGCTCTGGTACTCGTCGAACGGGCTGTCGGAGAAGGTGCTCGGCGAGGCGGTCGCCCGCTTCCCCGAGCGGCACCTGGTCCCGTCCAAGGTGAGCGGCGAGCTGAAGCAGCGGCTGCTGGCCGCGCTGTCCGGTGAGGCGTACCTGCCCGACATCACCATGATCGGCGACGACATCTCGACCTACTTCGCCGCCGCCGACCGGTTCGTCGACCTCAACACCGTCGGCGCGCAGCAGGACCAGGGCCGGTACCTGGACTGGAAGTGGCAGGCGGGCCGCACGCCGGGCGGCGTCCAGCTCGGCTTCCCGATCGACATCGGGCCCGCGGCGCTGTACTACCGGCACGACCTGTTCCGCGAGGCCGGGCTGCCGAGCGAGCCGGACGAGGTCGCCGCCGCGGTGTCCACCTGGGACGACTACTTCGAGTTCGGCAAGCGGGCGCAGGAGAAGCTGCCCGGCCGGTACATGATCACCGACACCAAGACGGTGTTCACCTACTCGCTGGCGCAGGAGTCGAAGAAGTACCTGGACAAGCAGAACCGGTACCTGTCCGACCAGTCGCAGGTGCGGCGGGCGTGGGACCGCGCGGTCCAGGCGTTCCGGATGGGCCTCACCGCCGGGTACGCGGGCAACGCCAGCTCGTCCGGCGACTCGATCGACCGCAACGCGGCGTGGAGCACCGGCAAGGAGCTGAGCTTCGTCAGCGCCTCCTGGATCACCGGGTCGCTCAAGCAGGCCGCGCCCAACACCTCCGGCAACTGGCACCTGTGCCGCCCGCCCGGCGGTCCCGGCAACCAGGGCGGCTCGTTCCTCGCGATCACGAAGTACTGCCCCGATCCGCAGGGCGCGTACGAGGTCGTGAAGTGGATCCTCGGACCGGAGAACCAGCCGCGGACCTACCTGGAACTCGGCCTCTTCCCCTCCAGCCCCGCCGTCTACGACGACCCGCAACTGCTCCAGCCCGAGGAGTTCTTCGGCGGGCAGTCCACGATGTCGGTGTTCGGCGCGGTGGCGAAGGAGGTCCCGGCGGTCTACTTCTCGCCGTTCGACATCACCATCAGCGACACCTACACCGACGAGCTGACCAACGTCGAGTCCGCGGGCAAGGACCCCGACCGCGCCTGGGACGACGCCAACCGGCTCGTCGAACGCCTGCTGCGCCGCCAGGGGGTGCTCGCGTGACCGCCACGATCCCCACCACGAGCCGGGAGGCGCCCGCCCCGCAACGCCGGGTGAACGCGGGCAGCCGCAAGAGGTGGCGCCACCTCCCGCAGTACCTGGCCATCGCGCCGTTCTTCGTCCTCTTCGCCGTCTTCGGGCTCTACCCCGTGCTGTACTCGCTGTTCCTGTCGTTGCAGCGCTGGGACGGCGTCGGCCCGATGAAGTTCGTGGGCCTGGAGAACTTCGCGTTCCTGCTCTCCGACTCGGTGTTCTGGGACTCGATCGGCAACACCCTGCTGATCTGGGTGATGTCGACGATCCCGATGCTGGTGCTGGCGATGCTCGTCGCGCTCGGCCTCAACTCGTCGGTGCGGCACAAGGGCGTGCTGCGCGTCGCGTACTTCCTGCCGAACGTCACGTCGATCGTCGCGATGTCGCTGGTGTTCGGCTCGTTCTTCTCCAACGAGTTCGGCGTGCTCAACTGGTTCCTCGGCCTCGTCGGCGTGGACCCCGTGCAGTGGCTCAACGACCCGTGGGCGATCCGCTCCGCCCTCTCGATCATGATCGTCTGGCGGTGGACCGGCTACAACGCGATCATCTTCCTCGCCGGGCTCCAAGCGTTGCCGCGGGAGGTGTTCGAGGCGGCCAAGCTCGACGGCGCGGGGCCCGTGCAGACGTTCTTCCGCGTCACGCTGCCGCTGATGCGCCCGATGGTCCTGTTCTCGGTCGTGATGTCCGCGATCGGCGGCCTCCAGATCTTCACCGAGTCCCAGGTGCTGCTGGGCAACCGCGGCGGCGCGGACGGCGGCGGCCTGACGATGGTCCTCTACTTCTACAACACCGCGTTCGCGGACAACGACTTCGGCTACGGCGCGGCCATCGCGTGGGGCATCTTCGTGGTCGTCGTCGTGTTCTCGGTCCTCAACTGGCGGCTCGTGCAACGGCCGGAGCGCGGCGCCCCCGACACGAAGGGAGCGGGCCGGTGAAAGCGAAGCCCGGCGCCGTCCTCACCTACGGCGCGCTCGCCGTGGGAGCGCTCATCACGCTCTTCCCGTACTACCAGCTCGTGGTGATGGCCTCGAACACCACGGCGGACATCTTCTCCGTGCCGCCCAACTTCGCCATCGGCGGCAAGCTGTTCGACAACCTCCGCGAGGTCTTCTCGAAGGTCGACCTGTTCGGGTCGGTGCTGAACACCCTCGTCGTCGCGGTCGCCACCACGCTCCTGGTGCTGTTCTTCGACTCCCTCGCCGCCTTCACGTTCGCCAAGTACGACTTCCCCGGCAGCAACGTCCTCTTCGGCATCCTGCTGGCCACGTTCGTCGTGCCCACCCAGCTCGCGGCCATCCCCCAGTTCACGCTGATGGCGAAGATCGGCTGGGTCGGCGACCTCAAGGCGTTGATCGTCCCGGCCGCCGCCAACGCCTTCGGCATCTTCTGGATGCGCCAGTACGCGAAGGGCGCGATCCCGGACGAGCTGCTGGAGGCCGCGCGGGTCGACGGCGCGGGCTTCTTCCGCACGTACCTCCTGATCGGGCTTCCCGTGCTGCGGCCCGCGCTCGCGTTCCTCGGCATCTTCACGTTCGTCAACACCTGGAACGACTACCTGTGGCCGCTGGTCGTGCTCATCGACTCGAACCACGTGACGCTCCAGGTCGCCCTGTCGATGCTGAACGGCGCCTACCTCAAGGACTACGCGATCGTCATGGCGGGCACGCTCGTCGCGATCGTGCCGCTGGTAGTCGTGTTCCTCATCGGTTCCCGCCACTTCATCCGCAACGTCGCCGCAGGCGCCGTCAAGGGCTGACACCTCCGAAGGGTTCGTCGAAGCACATGCCACCACCCCCGTACGTCGAGGACCTGGCCCCCGGCACCGGCGCGCTGCCCCCGCGCGCCGCGTTCGCCTCCGACGCGGCGTCGCTGAGCCTGGACGGGACGTGGCGCTTCCGGCTCTCGCCGTCGGTCGCCGCGGCCCCGGAGGACGTCGGGGCCGTCGACTTCGACGACACCGACTGGGACACCGTCACCGTGCCAGGCCACTGGCAGCTCCAGGGGCACGGGTCGCCCGCGTACACCAACGTGCGGTACCCGTTCCCCGTGCGGCCGCCGCTGGTCCCGTCGGAGAACCCGACCGGCGACCACCGGCTGGCGTTCGACCTGCCCGAGGACTGGCCGGACGAGCCGACCGCGCTGCGGTTCGACGGCGTCGACTCGTGCGGCCGGATCTGGCTCAACGGCACCGAGATCGGCGTCACCCGCGGCAGCAGGCTGCCGACCGAGTTCGAGGTCGGCCACCTGCTCCGCCCGCGCGGCAACGTCCTCGTGGTCCGGGTGCACCAGTGGTCCTCCGGCTCGTACCTGGAGGACCAGGACATGTGGTGGCTGTCCGGCCTCTTCCGCTCCGTGGCGCTGCTGTCACGGCCGCGCGGCGGGGTCGCGGACTACCAGGTCCACGCCGACTACGACCACACCACGGGCCTCGGCGCGCTGTCCGTGACCGCGCCGGGCGACGTGCTGGTCACCGTGCCGGAGCTGGGCGTCCACGACGTCCCGGCGGGGCAGGCGATCCGGGTCCCGGTCGAGCCGTGGAGCGCGGAACGCCCCCGGCTCTACCAGGGCGAGGTGCACACGGCGACCGAGCGCGTGCCCGTGCGGATCGGGTTCCGCACGGTCTCGATCGAGGACGGGGTGCTGCTGGTCAACGGCGCGCGGGTGGTGTTCCGCGGCGTGAACCGGCACGAGCACCACCCCGAGTCCGGCCGCGCGGTGCCGCGGGAGTTCGCGCTCGCCGACGTCGAACTCATGAAGCGCCACAACGTGAACGCCGTGCGCACCAGCCACTACCCGCCCGACCCCCACTTCCTGGACCTGTGCGACACCCACGGCCTGTGGGTGGTGGACGAGTGCGACCTGGAGACGCACGGGTTCGCCGAGCTGGGCTGGGCGGGCAACCCGAGCGACGACCCGCGCTGGACCGACGCCTACCTCGACCGTATGCGCCGCACCGTGGAGCGGGACAAGAACCACCCGTCGATCGTGCTGTGGTCGCTCGGCAACGAGGCCCACACCGGGCGCAACCTCGCCGCGATGGCGGACTGGACGCGGCGGCGCGACCCGTCCCGGCCGGTGCACTACGAGGGCGACGCGGAGTGCGAGTACGTCGACGTGCACAGCCGCATGTACGCCTCCCACGAGGAGGTCGACCGGATCGGCCGCCGCGAGGACGCCAACGAGGTCCGCCGGGACCTGCCGTTCGTGCTGTGCGAGTTCGCCCACGCCATGGGCAACGGGCCGGGCGGCCTGCTGGAGTACCGCGAGCTGTTCGAGCGCTACCCGAACGTGCAGGGCGGGTTCGTCTGGGAGTGGATCGACCACGGCCTCGCGCGGCGGGACGACGACGGCCGCGCGTACTTCGCCTACGGCGGCGACTTCGGCGAACCCCTGCACGACGGCAACTTCGTCATCGACGGCCTCGTGTTCCCCGACCGCACCCCGTCGCCGGGGCTGCTGGAGTTCGCGAAGGTGTTCGAGCCGGTGCGGATCACCGGGTCGGCGCACGGCGTCCGCGTCACGAGCTTCTACGACCACACGTCGTCGGAACACCTGCGGTTCGAGTGGGTGTACGAGGACGACGGCGTGGAACTGGCGTCGGGTGAGCTGACCGTGCCGCCGATCGCACCGAGCGAGCACGTCGACGTGGCGCTGCCCGAGGTGCCGCGGGCGAGCGGTGAGGGCCTGCTGACCGTGCGGGCCGTGCTCGCCGACGACACCGCGTGGGCGAGCGCCGGACACGTGCTGGCGTGGGGGCAGATCCCGGTCGTGGAGGCCGTCGCGGGCACGCCGCTCGTGGCCACCGCGCGGGTCGTCGCCACCGCGGGCGCGCTCACGCTCGGGCGGGGCGTGTTCGACCCGGCCACCGGCCTGCTCACCGCGGTGGGCGGCGTGCCGGTGCGGGGTCCGCGCCTGGACCTGTGGCGGGCGACGACGGACAACGACCGGGGCTCGGGCTCCCCCGAGGCCACCGCGTGGGCGGACGCCGGGCTGCACCGGCTCCAGCACCGCGTGGCCGACGTGGAGGTCGGGGAGACGTCGATCGTCGTGCGGACCCGCGTGGCCCCGCCCGCCCGCGGTTTCGGGATGCTCGCCGACTACCACTGGACCTCCGACGGCGACCGGCTGCGGCTGCGCGTGGACGTGACGCCCGACGGCGAGTGGCCGTGCACCCTGCCCCGACTGGGGCTGCGGATGGCACTGCCGGGCGACCTGGACGCGGTCGAGTGGTTCGGCGGCGGGCCGGGCGAGGCGTACCCCGACAGCCGTCAGGCGGCCCGCGTCGGACGCTTCTCGTCCACTGTGGACGACCTGCAAACGCCGTACGTCTTCCCGCAGGAGAACGGCAACCGCGTCGACGCGCGCTGGGTGGAGCTGTCCTCGGGCGATCGCGGGATCCGGGTCGACGGCGAGCCGGTGGTCGACTTCACCGCCCGCCGCTGGACCAGCGAGCACCTCGACGCCGCCCGGCACACCACGGACCTCGAACCCGACGAGTTCGTGCATCTCACCCTCGACCTCGCCCAGCACGGCCTCGGCACCGCGTCGTGCGGTCCCGGTGTGCTGCCGCAATACCGGTTGCGCGCCCAGAAGGCGAGCTTCTCGCTCACCTTCACCGTCCTGCCCTGATCCCCGAGGAGTCCCGCACGATGGCCGGTGTCCCCGAAGTCCGCCTGGTCCCGCACACGCACTGGGACCGCGAGTGGTACGAGCCGTTCCAGCGGTTCCGCCTGCGCCTGGTCGACCTGCTCGACGAGGTCCTCGACCGCGCGGAGGCCGACGAGCGCTTCCGCTTCACGCTCGACGGCCAGATGGCGGCCGTGGACGACTACCTGGAGGTCCGGCCGGAGAACCGGGACCGGGTGGCCGCGCTGGTCGCGGCGGGCAGGCTCGCGGTCGGTCCGTGGCAGATCCTCCTGGACGAGTTCCTGGTGTCGGGCGAGAACATCGTGCGCAACCTGGAGATCGGCTGGGCGCGGGCGGAGGACCTGGGCGGGGCGATGCGCGTCGGCTACCTCCCCGACGAGTTCGGCCACTGCGCGCAGATGCCGCAGATCCTCGCAGCGGCGGGTTTCGAGCACGCGTGCCTGTGGCGCGGTGTCCCGTCCGGTGTGGAGGGTCACGCGTTCCGCTGGACCGCGCCGGACGGCAGTTCGGTGCGCACCGAGTACCTGGCGCACGGCTACGGCAACGCCGCGTACGTGCTGTCCGACCCCGGTTTCTTCGCCGAGCGGATGACGGCGCTGGGCCACCGCGAGCGCGGGCGGTTCGGCGACGACCCGGTGCTCGCGATGTACGGCACGGACCACTCCGCGCCGGTCGGGTCGCTGGTGAAGCTCGTGGCGGACCTCGACCCCGCGCAGGTCGACGTCCGCATCGCCACGCTCGGCGACTACGTCGCGGCCGTCGCCGCCAGCGAGCCGACGTCGGTGGTGATCGGGGAACTGCGCAGCCACGCCGCCGCGAACATCCTGCCCGGTGTGCTGTCGATCCGCCCGCAGCTCAAGCAGGTGATGGCCGAGGCGGAACGGCTCGTCGAGCGCTACGCCGAGCCGTTCGCCGCGCTGTGGTCGGCCGAGTGGCCCGCCCGGTTCCTGGACCTGGCGTGGTGGCGGCTGGTCGACGCCTCCGGCCACGACTCGGTGACCGGCTGCGGTGTGGACGACACGGCGACCCAGGTGTTCGCCCGGATCAGCGAGGCCGCGCACCTCGGGCAGGCCGTGCGCGACCGGGTCGTCGGCCGCCTGGCGCGGTCGGTGTCCCGCGACGCCTTCCTCGCGGTGAACCCGAGTCCCGAACGGCGGCGCGACCTCGTGACGGTGGAGGTGGAGGTGCCGGACGACTGGCCGTCGGTGGCGGTGGAGATGCCGGACGGCACGCTCCTGCCCGCGCAGGTCGAGTCGCGCACCGACCCGGCGCTGCACGAGGAGACCGCGACCGGCGAGGACCTCGCGCTGTTCCTGCCGCGCGTCCACGGCCGTGAGCTGTTCGGCCAGGAGATCACCGGCTGGCGCTGCGATCCCGAGGCCCGCGTGCTGGAGTTCGGGGTCGCGCGGCACGGCGGCGAGGCGCCGTTCGACGTCGAGGCGGTGCGGGCGGCGATCGTGGGCCGGACCGGGTCGTGGACGATTCGCATCACGCAGGCCACCCGTGCCGTGGTGACGGGCCTGGTGGACGTGCCCCCGCTGGGCTGGACGTCGGCGCGCGTCGTGCGGGCCGACGCTCCGACGGAGGGCTCGTTGTCGAACGGCCTGCTGACGGTGGAGGTGCGCGAGGACGGCACGCTCCGGCTCACCTCCGCCGACGGCACGGTGCTCGACGGCGTCGGCGCGATCGTGGACGGCGGCGACCGGGGCGACCTCTACAACTACGCGCCGCCGTGGCGGAACACCCTGGTCACCGAGCCGGACCTCGTCGTGGTGGAGCCGGGACTGTCGGGGCCGCTGCGCTCCACGGTGTCGATCACCCGCACCTACTCGTGGCCGGAAGCGGTGGACTGGGACGAGGACAGCCGCACCACGGCCCGCGTGACCGGCACGGTGCGGATGGACGTCGAACTCCGCGCGGGCGAACCGTTCGCGCGCCTGGACCTCACCATCGACAACCGGTCGCGCGACCACCGGGTGCGCTGCCACGTCCCGCTGGCCCGCCCGGCGACGACGTCGCACGCGGAGGGGCAGTTCGCGGTCGTCGAACGCGGGCGGACGGCCGAGGGCGGGTTCAGCGAGCACCCCACGCCGACGTTCCCGGCCCACGGTTTCGTGGACGCGGGTGGCGCTGGCGTGCTGCTCACGCAAGCGTGCGAGTACGAGCTGCTGGACGACGCCCTCGCGGTGACCGTGCTGCGGACCAGCGGCCAGCTGAGCCGCAACGTGCACCCGTACCGCGAGGAGCCCGCGGGCCCGCAGATCCCGACGCCCCTGGCCCAGCAGATCGGTGTCACGACCGTGCGGTTCGCCGTCCAGCCGCACGCGGGCGACTGGCAGGACGCGGCGCTCCTGGCCCACGCCGAACGCTATCGCCACCCGGTGCACCCGGCACTCGGCGAGGGTGACCCGGACACGGCGCTCGCCACCGCCACGGGCCTGTCCGTCGAGGGCGCGGTGCTGACGAGCCTCCGCCGCCGCGAGGGCGCGCTGGAACTGCGGGTGGTCGCCCAGTCCCCCGACCCGGCGACCACCGTCGTGCGCGGCCCGTTCACCGCCGCGCGGCGGGTCGACCTGCTGGGACGGCCCGGCGAGGAGGTCCCGGTGGCGGACGGCGCGCTGACGCTGTCCCTGCGGCCGTGGGAGATCGCGACGCTTCGAGTTGCCTGACGAGGTGCGGCCCGTCCTGGGACGGGCCGCACCCCCCGGTCAGCGGAGGCCGACCGCGCGGATCACCGTCTGCTCCACCGAGTTCCCGGCCGAGTCGGTCCCGGTCACCCGCAGGGAGGCGAAAGCCGCCTTCCGGGGCGCGTCGAGCCGGAACCCGCCCCGGTGGTCGGCGTTCAGCTTCTTCCACGTCGTGCCGTCGTCGTAGGACACCTCGACCCGAGGCGCACCCGGCTTGCCGCCGCCCGCGACCGCCACGTCGGTCAGGCCGACCGAGACGGGCGCGCGCTGCTCGACGGTGACGCCGAACGCGGTGTCGCGGGCCACCGTGCCGGACTCGTCGGGCCGGAGGTCGAGGCGGATCTGGAGCAGGGGTAGGAGATCCCGCTGCCCGTCGACCTTCGGCGCGGCCGAGGTGAACGCCCACGTCGTCGTCGTGGCGGACGAGTACCGGTTGACCGCCGCGTCACGCCGGTTCTCGACGACCAAGCGATACCGCTGCGGCGTGGCCGTGGAGACCGTCGGGTTCATCACCAGACCGCCGCTGCTGCTCGCCACCCGCCGATCGCCCTGGAACAGCGTGGTGGTCTGGCTCGCGTGCTGCCAGTCCTGCATCGCGCCCGAGTGGTCGGCGTTGCCGTACCCCGGCACGTCGATCCGCATCTGGTCGCCCGTGCGGGTCGCCCCGAGGTAGTTGTTGTTGAGGTACGGGCGTTGCACGGGCGTGAACCAGTCGTCGGTCAGGACGGTGCCAGGGGCGTACTTCCGGCGCACTCCCCAGGAGTTCAGCACCCCGTCGGTGGCCTCGTGGCCCCAGCGGTTCGCGCCGTCTGTGCTGACCCAGTCCGTGCGGCGGGTGCCGACGGCGAGCGGCGCGTAGTTGCCGATCCCCCACTCCGAGTAGGCCGGGAAGTCGTACCGCCACTCCTCGCCACGACCGGGAGCGCCCGCGAACGTCTGGTCGATCCGGACGAGGTTCCTCTTCGTGGCCTGGACGACCAGGCTCGACGGCAGGTCGTTGTGCCAGGTGTGCATGAGGTCGTAGAGGTAGGACGGCGTCGGGTGCGACTCGGCGTGCAGCGTGGCACCGCCCTTGCGGGCCTGGGCGATGAGCTTCTCGCCCTCGTCGGGGCTGAGGAGGCCGACGTCGATCGGGCTCGGGTGCGCCCCGTCCTCCCCGAAGAACAGGCTCTGCCGCCCCGGCCGGTCGTTGGCCACGAGCAGCAGCGCGGCTCCCGCGTCGGCCGCCGCCTTCGCCAGCGCGACCGGCGTGGTCGACGCGGTGCGCCGCACGACGACCGCCTTGCCGCGCACGCCCGTGAAGCTCGCCCCGTCACCGCCGAAGACGAGGGGCAGCGTCCGCTCCCCCGCCTTCAACGGCGTGACGCCCGCCTGGCGCAGGACGTCGGTGTAGTCGTCCCCTCGCACGGACACCGCCAGCGCGGGCTGCTCCTTGCGCCAGCGCGCGCCGAGGGTGAAGTCGCCGTGCGCCACCTTGCCGCGCGGCTGCGCCCACAGGCTGTCGAAGCCGGTGTCGGAGAGGGCGAAGTCGTGCCAGCGGCCGTCCTCGTGGAGCGTTCGGGAGTACTCAAGCCGCAGGTAGGTGGGAACGGCGGTCTGCGGGGTGGTCTCGTCGACCCGCCGGACCTGGCGGGCGTCCAGGGTGACCGTGCGGTCGCCGTCGAAGGTGATGTCCGGGTCGCCGAGCAGCGCCAACCCCTGCGACCTCGGGCCGTGGACGCCGGGCACGACCAGGTAGCCGAGGGCGGAGTACTGGTCGTTCGGCAGGTAGAAGCTCACGCTGCCCTCGACCGGGACGGGGATCGGGGTCGGGTCGCCCGCCCGCAGCAGGATCACGAACGCGTTGGCGGGCTGTCCGGTCGCGTCCTTGACGTTGATGGTCATCAGGTGGCTGATCGCGCCGAGCGAGACCGCGGTGTGGACCACGCCGTCCGGTCCGGTGGCGAGGAGTTGGCCGCTCACGCCGTCGGACCCGGCGGGCGCGGCCTTCGGGTCGATGGTCAGGGTGATGGCGGCGGTGCCGTGCGCGGGGACCGTGACGCGGTCGGCCGAGAGCCGGAAGACCCCGGCGGGCGCGGCGAGCGACAGGGAGAGGGTCACCGGCGTCGCGCCGAGGTTCGTGTACGTCACCGGCCGTTGGACCGCGTTCGGCCCGTCCTGCCCGGCGTACGCGGTGGCCGAGGCGAAGACCCCGGCACGGGTGGAGGCAGCCGCGTCCACCCGTCCGCTGCCCGCTTGGAAAGCGCTGTACTCGGGCGTCCGCTTGGCAGTGCTGGTGAGCAAGTCCTTGAGCTGGGCCCCGGTGAGGTCGGGGTGCTTCGCGGCGAGCAGCGTGGCGGCTCCGGCCACGTGGGGCGCGGCCATCGACGTCCCGCTGAGCGACTGGTAGAAACCCGATCCCTCCGGGGCGCGCTGCGACCGGGCGGCGAGGATGTCGACACCGGGTGCGGTGATCTCCGGTTTGAGCGCTCCGTCCCCGACGCGCGGGCCCTGGCTGGAGAAGTCGGCGAGGTGGTCGCCGCCGTCGACCGCGCCCACGGTGAGGGCCGCGTCGGCCGCGCCGGGCGACCCGACCGTGCCCGCGCCGCCGGAGTTGCCCGCCGCGATCACGAACAGCGCGCCCGTCTGCGCGCTGAGCCGGTTCACCGCCTGGGACATGGGATCCGTGCCGTCGGAGGGCTCCCTGGTTCCCAGGCTCAGGTTCACGACCTTCGCGTGCGCGTCGACCGCGGCCCACTCCATGCCCGCGAGGATCTCGGAGTCGCTGCCGGACCCGGAGTTCGACAGCACCTTGCCGACGTGCAGGCGCGCGCCGGGGGCGACGCCCTTCTCGACGCCGCCGGACGCGGCGCCCGAGCCGACGATGGTGGAGGCGACGTGCGTCCCGTGGCCGTGGAGGTCGGCGACGTCCTCGCCCTCGACGAAGCTGCGGGACTCGACGACCCGGCCCGCCAGGTCGGGGTGCGTCTCGTCCACGCCCGTGTCCAGCACCGCGACGTCGACGCCCTGCCCGGTGTCACCGCCCGCCCAGACCTCGGGCGCGCCGATCTGCGCCGTGGACTCGGCGAGGTCCGCGTACACCTTGCCGTCGAGCCAGATCTGCTTGATGCCGTTGGCGAACGACGGGGTGCCGCCCGCCACGAACGACGTCGTCCCGCCCGTCACGGCGGCCCAGAAGTCCCGCGCCCGCGCGTGGTCCGCGGTGACCGCGACGCCGTCGACGCTCGCCAAGATCCGGACCGCCGTCGCGCCTTCCGGTGCGGCGGTCGCCTGGAACCCCGACCGGGGCTCGTAGGAGACGATCAGCGGCAGGTCGGCGCGGTGGGCGTCGTCGTAGCCGTCGGCGATCAGGTCCGTCACGTCGAACAGCCGCCGGTCGAGCTTCCCCTTGGCCACGAAGGACAAGGCCGAGTTCGGGTAGACGTACACGTCCCCCGCCGATTCCAGGATCCGCGCGTTCGCGGGCCCGCCGTCCGGCCCGACGACCGAGATCGTCCCGGTCGAGCGGACGGTGACCACGTCACCGGTGATCAGCGTGACGGTCCGGGTCGACGGGACGGTGGGGTCCGGTGTCCCGGCGGGAGCGGCCGACGCCCGTCCGGTGGCGGAGACCGAGGCGAGCAGGGTCGTGAGGCACACGACCACCGCCGCGGCCCGGCGACTGCGGGGAGTTCTCAACTGCGGGAGTCCTTGTCTGCACAGGGGGAGAGCGGGCCACGCTGCCACGCCGGATCGGCCGAACAGTGCCAGGTGGCTCCCCCCGGTCACAAGGGTTCCGCCGGCTGCTCACTGCCACTTGGCACAACCTCGACACGTCGGGTAGAACTGCCGCGTGGAACTCGCCGTGCTGGGGCTGTCCGCTGACGAGGAGCGGGTCTACGAGGCGCTCGTCGCCCAGCCCGGATCGACCGTCGCCGCGCTCGCCGACCACCTGGGGGTCCCGGCGGGCCCGCTGCCCCGGATCCTCACCTCGTTGGTCGCCAAGCACCTGGTGACCCGCTCGGGCCGCCCGCCCCGCTACCTCGCCGCTCCCCCGGACATCGCGATCCACCAGCTCGTGCAGCAGCGGGAACGGGAGCTGAGCGCGGCCCGCGCGAAGGTGCACTCGCTGTCGGAGATCCACCGCAGCGCGAACCGGACGAGCCCCGAGCTCGTCATCGAGCAGCTGACCGACCGGGAGACGATCGCCGCGGCCGTGGAGCACCTGGAATCCGAGGCGCGCCACCAGGTCCGCGTGTTCGACACCCCGCCGTACTACGAGAGCCCCGGCGGGCAGGGCGCGGCCCGCAACACCCAGGCGCAGATCGCCCGGCACCAGAACGACGGGGTCGTGCACCGGGTGATCTACAGCCAGGACGCGCTGACGTGGCCGGAGAAACTGGAGACCGACATCCTGCCCGCCGTGCGCGGCGGCGAACTCGCCCGCACGCGGCGGAGCCTGCCCCTCAAGCTGATCATCCGCGACGACCAGGACGCCCTCATCCCGTTCGACCTCAGCAGGAGCGGCCTCCAGGTCGCCTACCTCGTCCGGCGGTCACCGCTGTTCACCGCGCTCGAAGCCCTGTTCGAGGGCGAGTGGGCCCAGGCCGTGCCGCTCGACGCCATCGCGGGTGACACCCGGCAGGACGAGGAGACCCGGTCGCTGCTGGCGATGATGATGGCGGGTCTGACCGACACCGCCATCGCGCACGCGAACGGCTGGAGCACCCGGACCGCGTTCCGCCGCATCCAGGCCCTGATGACCGAGCTGGGCGCGTCCACCCGGTTCCAGGCGGGGTGCCTGGCGGAACGCCGCGGCTGGCTCTGAGGTCCAGACCTCTGCGTCCGGGTGGGCGCTTATTCCGGACGGGTGAAGTCGCTACGTTCTTCCGGGTGCGCATCCTCTTCTCCAGCCTTGGTTCCCACGGCCACACCTTCCCGCTCTTACCGCTGGTGATCGCCGCCCGCGAGGTGGGCCACGACGTCACCTTCGCGACCACGGCCCAGTTCGCGAGCGCCATCACCCGGTACGGGGTCGACCACGTGCCGGGCGGCATGGACATGCTCGAGGCGTTCGAACTCGCCAACGCGGGCCCCTCGGCCAGAAGATCCCCCGACTTCCGGCCGGAACGGGTGTCGAGGGTGTTCGGCTCGATCCTGCCGCGCCGGTGCGCGGCGGACCTCGCGCCGATCATCGTCGACCGCAAGCCGGACCTGGTCGTGCACGAGCTGGCCAACCCCGGCGCGGGGCTGGCGGCGAAGGTCGCGGGCGTGCCGGCGGTCTGCCACTCGTTCGGCCGGATGTGGCGGCCCACCGGTCCGCCCGAGGTCCTGCGCGCCCACCTCGCCGAGGTCGCCGCGGACCTCGGCGTCGACCTGCCGGACGGCGACCTGATGCCGCTGGGCAACCCCTACCTCGACATCTGCCCGCCGTCCGTGCAGGACCCGGAGTTCCCCGTCTCGCCGACCGTGGTGGTCCCGCTGCGGCCGGTGCCGTTCTCCGAGCCCGGCGAGCTGCCGTCGTGGGTGCCCGAACACCGGAAACCGCTGGTGTACCTGACGATGGGCACGGCGTTCGGCAACATCGGGGTGCTCCGCACGACCATCGCGGGCCTGGCGGCGTTGGACGTCCGGGTGCTCGTGTCGGCGGGCCCGAGCGTGGCGGCCGAGGCGATCGGCGACACCCCGGACAACGTCGTCGTGCGGCAGTGGCTGCCGCAGGCCGACATCCTGCCGCACACCGACCTCGTGGTGCACCACGGCGGCGCGGGCACCACGATGGGCACGTTCGCCACCGGCGTGCCGCACCTGGTCCTGCCGCAGGGCGCGGACCAGTTCAGCAACGCCGACGTGGTGACGGCGGCGGGTCTCGGCGACCAGGTGCTCGCCGCCGACCTCACGGCCGAGGTGGTCACGGCCAAGGCGCGCCGCCTGCTCACCGACGAGGCCGTGGCGGCGGCGGTCAAGGCGATGGCCGCCGAGGTAGCGGCCATGCCCTCGCCCGTGGACGTGGCCCGCGGGCTCTCCCGGTACGCCTGACACCGTGAGCCGCCCGACCCCGGTAGAGCGGGGTTGGGCGGCTCACGGCAGGAAGGACGGGAGGACCGCGGCCAGTCCGAAGATCATCGCCGCGGTCGGGGCCAGCTCCGGGGTGAACACCGGCGGCCGGACCAGCTCGGCCCTGCTGCCCGTCGTCGACTCCGGCAGCCACGTCCGGGGCAGCTGCCTCAGTGGCCGGGCGAAGCTCGTGAACACCACGAACAGTTCCAGGAAACCGACGATGGCCAACGCCGGGTGCAGCACGGCCAGAGCCGCGGTCCACAGCAGCACGGACGCTCCGAGCAGGCCGATGACGGCGCGGAACTGCTTGGCCGTGACCGTCCGGCCGACGGTCTCCCTCAGCAGCCACCACAGCATCGCCATCGGGACCAGCGACACGAGGCCGACCGCGATCACGGCCATCGACGGCGCCGCCGCGAGCAGCCCGAGCGAGAACGCCCCGACGCACACCAGGTGCGTGCGCGTCGCGACGGCGAAACCGTGGGCCACGAACGGGATCCGGGACACGCCGGGGGCCAGCGGGATCGGCGCGGAGTCCATGCCGTCGCGCCCGAGGCCCCGGATCAGCCGGAGCAGGTTGTACAGGCCCTCCGGTGTCTGCTGGCGGAAGTCCAGCCACTGCCGCTGCCGCAGCTCGACGCTGTCCTCCGGCAGGCGCAGGCTGTCGACGAGCACGCAGACCACCCTGGTCCCCAGCTCCGCCACCTCCCGGCTCACCCCCGCGTAGTCGGTCTTCGAACTGACCAGCCGCAGCACCCAGCTGTCCGGCCCGGCCCGCTCCACCAGACCCGCCGCGACGCACGCGGCCGAGATCGCCCGCGCGATCCGCTCGTCGCCGTGGTCGCTCCGCACCTCGAACGCCGTCACGTCGTCGCCGCCCACCGCCGCCAGCTCACGGGCGAAGGGCTCCCACTGATAGGAGAACTTCGGGTTGACCACCCGGCCACGCCTTCGCCTGCGCACCGGGAGACCGAGGATCCGCTGCCGCACCTGGTAGTAGCCCTCGCCCGTCGGCATCCACAGGTAGACGCTGCGCGACCGGGTCATCAGCGCGCCGCCCACCACACCGGCCACCAGCAGGGCCGCTCCGTACCCGACCTGCGCGTCGGACCGCGCGGTCACGGTCAGGGCCTCGTTGAGCAGGAAGTAGCCGTAGAGGGCGGTGAACCCCAGGTTGTAGCTGATCGCGGACGACTTGGTGCGCCGCCAGGGCACGCGGGCCGCCACGACCAGCAACGACACCGCCGTCGCCACCATCGCCATGCTCAGCCCGACGGCGAGCGGCGTCACGTCCACCCGCTCCGCCTCGCCCGGCAGCACGGCGTCCCGCACGGCCAGCGGCAACGCCACCACGATCGCCAGGCACGTGGCGAGCAGCGCGAAGACCGGTGCGGGCAACAACGACGGCGGCCGCACCCGCGCGACGGACGGCGTCTCCCCGGCGGCGATCAGCTCGCCCACGATCCGCGCGTTCCGCCAGAACCGGCTGCGGAGGTCGTGCACCGGACACCCCGCCAGTTCCTCCGGCAGCACGACCGGGCCCACCAGGCACACGTGGACCGTCTTGCCCGCGGCCAGCGCGCGCCGCCACTCGTCGGTCACGTAGGACGACTCCAGCGCCGTCCTGGACGCCACGAGCACCAGCACGTCGGTCCGGTCGATGGCCGCGTCGATCGTCGCGCCCCAGTCCGTGCCGGGATCGAGCCGCTGCGCGTCGAACCACGGCTCCACCCCGCCCTGCCGCTCGAACGTGGCCGCCAAGGCCTCGGCGAACGCGAAGTCCCGCCGGGAGTAGCTGAGGAAAACCCGCTGTCGATCCACAAGGAGGACATCGCGGGTGATCGTCAGGTGCTACCCGCTCAGCCCGAACCACCCCGGATCGGGGGAACCACGCGGGCGTCCGCGACACCGTGGATGATGCTCGGCAGTCGGCCGCTTGGAGGAGGACAACGGTGAGCAAGACCCCCGAGGTGCTGTTCGTCTGCGTGCACAACGCGGGCCGGTCGCAGATGGCGGCCGCGTTCCTCCAGCACTACGCGCTGGGCCGGGTCGCGGTCCGGTCGGCGGGCTCGGAGCCCGCGGAGCGGGTCAACCCGGCCGCCGCGGAGGCACTCGCCGAACTGGGGTTGGACATCACCGCCGAGGTGCCGACGAAGCTGTCCCACGCGGACGTCGAGGCCGCCGACGTCGTGATCACCATGGGCTGCGGCGACACCTGCCCCGTCTTCCCCGGCAAGCGGTACCTCGACTGGGCCCTCGACGACCCCGCGGGCCGGGACGTGGACGCCGTCCGCCCGATCCGCGACGACATCGACCGCCGCGTGCGCACGCTCCTCGCCGAACTCCTCGATCCCCCGCGTCAACGGCACGGGTCCTGACCTGCGCGAAACGGGGGCCGTCCCGTCGGACGGCCCCGTTCACCCGACTGTCAGCGCTCGCCGAGCTGCCACTCCGGCCGCACGTAGTGGCACGTGTAGCCGTTCGGGTAGCGCTCCAGGTAGTCCTGGTGCTCCGGCTCGGCCTCCCAGAACGCACTCGCCTGGGCGACCTCGGTGACGACCTTGCCCGGCCACTTGCCGGACGCGTCGACGTCGGCGATGGTCGCCTCGGCCACCTGCTTCTGCTCATCGGTCTCGTAGAAGATCGCCGAGCGGTAGCCCGCGCCGATGTCGTTGCCCTGGCGGTTGCGGGTCGACGGGTCGTGGATCTGGAAGAAGTACTCCAGGATCTGGCGGTAGCTCAGCAGCTCGGGGTCGAACACGATCTCGATGGCCTCGGCGTGGTTGCCGTGGCGGCGGTACGTGGCGTTGGGCGTGCCGGGGTCGCCGGTGTAGCCGACGCGGGTCGACACGACTCCGGGGTGGCGGCGGAACAGGTCCTGCATGCCCCAGAAGCAGCCGCCCGCCAGAACAGCCTTCTCCGTCACGGTGATACTCCTCTGCTCGGTGTTCACCCAGGACAACGTCCGGAAGTGGCCCGTTCATCCCCGTCCGGATATGACGTACCCCTTACGGTGAACGACCGTAGCAGCGGGGATCACGAGCCGTAGGTCGCCTGCTCCACGGCGAACACGTTGCGGTGGCCGACGGTCTCCTGGAGGGACCACAGCAGGTCGGGCTCGGTGGTGTCCTCCCAGTAGCTGATGCTCTCCGCGCCGCCCACCCAGTTGTGCGTGGCGGGCCCGGTCGCGGGCGCCCAGTAGTACAGCTTCTTGGCCCCCGACGAGGCGAACCACCAGCGCGAGTTGTGCGAGGCCACGCCGTTGAGGTTGTACCAGGGCAGCCGCAGCGCCTCGGTGGCCGTGGTCGTGGCGGCGAACGTCGTCGCGCCCGAGGCGAACGGGAAGCGGATCGCGCGCGGGGCGCGGTTCGGGTAGTCGGTGCAGTCGGCCTGGCAGGTGTACTCGGTCATGACGATCGACTTGGCCGGGCGGTCGAGGGAGATCGTCGACCACTTGAGCGCGGTGCCGGACGTGGTGGCCGCGGTGACCGTGCCGATCTGCGGCAGGACGTAGGCGTAGTTGTGGGCGTAGTAGGTGGTGTCGGACTGCCTGCCGATCTGGCCCGCGGTCCCGCCCGTGTCGGTCTTGAGGATCTTCCGCATGTCGAACACCCGCATCCCTCGGCCGGTGTCGGCGACGTAGAGGTAGTCGCCGTACCAGGAGACGCCGCCCGCGTGGACCGTGACGTCCTTGAAGTTCGGCGCGGCCGTCGTGCCCGTGGGCTCGACGAGGAGGATCTTGCGGTACTTGTTCGGATAGGTGGCGTCCCAGTCGACGAGCGTGATCCGGCTGCGCGACGACGCGCCGCCGCAGCCGTCCTTGGTGTACCAGCTGACCAGCACGAGCTGGTGCCCGTCGTAGTTGCCGCTGTTCGCGGTGCCCACGGCGTCCCGGCTGGTGGTGATGCCCTGCGGGTAGTTCGCGCAGTCGCCGTTGTCGCCGGAGTCGAACTTGAACCCGGTCTTGTACCCCGCGAGCCCGAGCGAGTCGGTGATGCCCGTCCTCTCGTGGTTGGCGTTGTCCATGACCGTGTGCACCGCCGCGACCCCGAGCTTGCCCACGAGGGCGCTGTTGAGGGCGTCGTACTGGTGGTAGTCGGACTGGAGGGTGAACTGGTCGGCGGGCAGCGTCGTCGGCGCGGCCGCGGCGTAGGCGCCCGCGACCGTGGTGGTCGACAGCGTCACCACGCAGGCCAGCAGCAGGAGGGCCTTCTTGGGCAGGGACATGCGGGACCCCGGATTCCGGTCGGGAGCAGGCGACCGGTCGACCCTGCTCCACCCGGCGGCCGTCCGGAAGCAGTTTCGACCACGGGCAAAACCGCGGCTCGTCAGCCGCCGGTCGGCGGGGCGCTCATCGCCGCGGTCAGGAAGGTGATCGCCCAGCCGCGGGCCGCCTCGCCCCGGAGCGGCGGCTGGTGGTTGTGGACCTCGACGCGGTCCGCGGCCGCCACGGCGAGGATCCCCCGCAGCCGGAACCACAGCTCCTCCGGGGACAGGCCGGGCAGCGCGCGCCCGAACGCCTTCAGGTAGCGGTCCAGGATCGCGGCCTCGGCCTCGCCGGTCCAGGCGCGCATCTCCTCGGCCGGGTCGCCGAGGATCCTCATGATCAGCCGGGACGTCCGGGCCCCGCTCTCCTCACCTGCGGGGATCGCGTCGAACAAGGGCCCCGCGTACACCTCCACCAGGTCGGCGATCGCCGGCTCCGGGGTCGCGGCGAGCAGCCGTTCGAGCCCGCGGGCCTGCGCGGTGTAGATCGGCTCGACCACCCGCCGGACGACGGCCGCCAGCAGTTCCGCCTTCGACCCGAAGTGGTACCCGACGGCGGCCAGGTTCGCCCCGGCGAGGTCGGTGATCGCCCGGACCGAGGCGCCGCGGTACCCGTGCTCGGCGAAGAGGCGTTCGGCCGCGTCGAGGATCTGGGTGCGGGTGTCGGAGGTTGCCACGCGTGCCGACTATACGTACGTTTGATTCAAACGAACGTATGAATGAAAGCTGGCCGTCATGAAACTGCTGGTGTACGGCGCCGGAGTCCTCGGCACCCTGTTCTCCGTCCGCCTGCACGAGGCGGGCCACGACGTCTCCCTGCTCGCGCGGGGCGACCGCTTGGCCGCCCTGCGCACGCACGGCGTTCGACTCGCCGAGGGCGACAGCCCGGTCATCCGGCAGGTGCCGGTCCCCGTGGTCGACCACCCGGCGGGCGACTACGACCTGACCACCGTCTTCGTCCGCGCCCACCAGGTGGACGCGGTGCTGGCCTCACTCGCCGACCTCGACGGCGACGTCCTGTTCCTGCACAACTGGGCGGCGGGCGCGGGACCGCTGGGCGACGTCATCGGCCACGAGCGCGTGCTGCTCGGCTTCCCCACGGCAGGGGGCACCATGGACGGCGACGTGGTCCGCTACCGCACGCCCACCACCCTCACCCGCCAGGTCCCGATGCCCATCGGCGAACCCGACGGCCGCACCACCGAACGCCTGGACCGGATCGTGCGGACGTTCCGGTCGGCCGGCATCAACGCCAAGCCGGACCCGCGCATGGACGCCTGGCTCACCACGCACGCCGCGTTCACGATCCCTTTGGAACAAGCCGCCCACGCCGCGGGCGGCCCCGAGGCGCTGGCCGACGACCCGGCCGCGATCCGCACCCTGATCCGACTGACGAAGCAGAACCTGGCCACCCTGCCGACCCCACCGGTCCCCCGCGCCCTCACCACCCTGGGCCACCTGCCGGAAGGCCTGCTGACCGCCGTCGTCCGACGCTTCCTGCGCAGCCCGACAGCCCGGCACAGCGGCCTCAGCAACACCTCGCCCTCGACACCCGCCGAAACCGACCGCCTGGCCGACCAACTCCGAAGCAGGCAGTCGACCGCCGACGCGCTCGCGGCACCGATCACCCGGTGGTAGCCGGAACTGAAGCGAAAGGTGGTGTGTGCGCTCACCTCAGGCCCCCCGGTGAGAACACGGCGCACCGCAGCTCGCTGGTGTAGCGATGACCGTGCACGCTCAGCCAGCGTTGGTCGGGCGTGGGCAGCATTTCGG
>NZ_JBHYHC010000058.1:48982-54632 GCF_042738955.1 Umezawaea sp. NPDC059074 | reverse complement strand
GAGCCTTAAAATTTGTCGGGCTGCGGCTTCTGAACCTGCCGTTTTGGCCCGACAAAGGCTCAAATCTAGGGGCCCCAAGTCAAGCCGGCCGTCGCGCGGATCCTTCCAGCGATTCCGGGAGGAACCCCCGGATCACTTTCGGTTTCGGCTGCGAGGGGGCTGTGAGCTGCGGTGATGCTGATCGCCCAGGAGTGTCGTACCCCCGTCGTAGGCTATGTGTCGGGGGGTCTTCACGGGCGGGCGACTCCAGCGCCGCCGTGGCCACCAGTCAAGGTGGGGGTGGGTTTCCGGTCACACCCCGATTGCGCTGAGTATCTCGCACCCCTTTCGCTTTGTCAAGCCTGGAAAGACGGCTTGACAAAGCGAAAGGGGTGCGATGAGCGCTAAAAATCGGGGTGCGTCCGGGGAAAGGTGTTCAAAAGAAGCGGGACGCTGCGGTTGGTACGGCGGTCCGGCTGCGGCCGGGGGCCCGGAGAAGGTCCGGAAGTCCCGGTGCGAGTGGAGGCCGGGGGCCAAAGAAGTCCAGAGATCCCGGTGCGAGTTGGGGCCGGGGGCCCGAGAGGTCCCGAAGTCCCGGTGCGAGTGCCGGCCGGCGGCCCAGAGAAACCCCAGTCAGTCCCGGTGCCGGCTGAGGCCGAGGGCCATGAAGGTCCAGTAAGTCCCGGCGCAAGTAACGGCCGGGAGGCGAGAAAGTCCTGAAGTCCCGGCGCGGGTACCGGCCGGGGAGCCCCGGAGAAAACCCAGTGAGTCCCTGTGCGAGTAGAGGCCGGGGCCAGGGAAAGTTCAGAGATCCCGGTGCGGGTTGGGGCCGAGCGGCATGGAAGTCCGGTCGGTCCCGGTGCGGGATTAGGTCGGGCCCGAGAAAGTCCGGCTAGTCCCGGTGCGAGTCGGGTCGAGGCCCAGCCCCAAGCCGCTCAACACCCCGTGTGCGAATACCGGCCCTCAGCCGCCAACGCGGCGCTGTGCCGACGCTCCACCACGTACCTGCTGATCAACAGCCCGACGATCGGGATCCCCAACCCGATGGCCACCACCACCGGCAGGTGGACCCCGTCCACGGCGATCCCCACCACCAGCACCGATGTCGGGTAACTCCACCTCAACCAGCGCCGTTGCCTGGTCGAGCGCCACCTCACCGAGGACGCCGCCGCGGCCGTCACCGCCGTCGCCGCGCCGAACACCGGGGTCGAGAGGGTGATGGTCCAGCCGAACGCTCCGACCAGCACGCCTGCCAGGCCGGTCAGGCCGGTGACCGCTGTGCTGAACAGGTAGGGCACGGCGAGCCACGTGGTGAGGCTCAGTGGGCGTCCGGTGGCGCAAAGCACGGTGCGATTGTGGGGGTGAACTCGCTGACGTGCTGCTCCCCGTAGTCGAACGGCGTCGGCTTGCGCCGAACGGACGTCCAGCATCGGCGAACGGGTGCGGTGACCGGTGGGCCACATCACGTCCGGTGGTCGGGAACAACCGGGCGTCGGCCGGCGTTTTCGCCTTCGTCAGGCAATCTGGCAGACTCTCTAGTCGAGTCCGGCTCCGGTTCACCCCAAACCTGGGGACCCGGCGGCCACACCGCTGAAAGGGACGAGACGTTGAAGACTGGCATTCACCCGAACTACATCTCCACCGACGTGACCTGTAGCTGTGGGAACGCGTTCACCACGCACAGCACGAAGACCTCCGGTTCCATCCACGTCGAGGTCTGCTCCAACTGCCACCCGTTCTACACCGGCAAGCAGAAGATCCTCGACACCGGTGGCCGGGTCGCGCGCTTCGAGGCCCGCTACGGCAAGCGCGCCAAGTAGCTTCGTCCACGACGTCCGCCCGAGCCGCCACGGCTCGGGTCGGGCGTCGTTTTCGTTTGCCCGGAACGAAGCACAGGAGCACCAGTGAACCAGCCCCTTGACGCCCTGCTCGCCGAGCACGCCGACCTGGAGAAGCAGCTCGCCGACCCGGCGGTGCACGCCGACCAGGCGGGTGCTCGCAAGCTCGGGAAGCGCTACGCCGAGCTGGGGCCGATCGTGAGGGCTGTTCGCGACCTCGACCAGGCCCGCGAGGACCTCCAGGCGGCGACCGAGCTGGCCGAGGACGAGGCGTTCGCCGCCGAGGCCGAGGAGCTCAAGGTCCGGATCCCGCAGCTGGAGTCGCGGCTCACGGAGCTGCTGCTGCCGCGTGACCCGCACGACTCGTCCGACGTGCTGATGGAGATCAAGTCCGGTGAGGGCGGGGAGGAGTCCGCGCTGTTCGCGGGCGACCTGCTGCGCATGTACCTGCGGTACGCCGAGCGCCACGGCTGGAAGGCCGAGGTCCTCGACGGCACGGACTCGGACCTCGGTGGCTTCAAGGACGTCACGGTCGCCATCAAGAGCAAGGTGGACACCCCGGACGGGGTGTGGTCGCGGCTGAAGTTCGAGGGCGGTGTGCACCGCGTGCAGCGCGTGCCCGTGACGGAGTCGCAGGGCCGCATCCACACGTCCGCCGCCGGTGTCCTGGTGTTCCCGGAGACCGAGGACGTCGAGGTCGAGATCGACGAGAAGGACCTGCGCGTCGACGTGTTCCGCTCGTCGGGCAAGGGCGGCCAGTCGGTCAACACCACCGACTCCGCGGTCCGCATCACGCACCTGCCGACCGGCATCGTCGTGTCCTGCCAGAACGAGCGCAGCCAGTTGCAGAACAAGGCGCGCGCGATGGTCGTCCTCCAGTCGCGGTTGGTCGCGCTGGCGGAGGAGCAGGCGCAGCAGGACGCGTCCAACGCCCGCAAGACCCAGATCCGCACGGTCGACAGGTCCGAACGGGTGAGGACGTACAACTTCCCGGAAAGCCGCATCTCCGACCACCGGGTTGGGTACAAAGCACATAACCTGGACCAGGTGCTCGACGGCGACCTCGACGCGGTGCTGGACGCGCTCGCGGCCGCCGACCGGGCGGAGCGACTCGCTGGTACGTGACTGTCGAGGAGGCGCGCTGTGGCCGAGATCGTGGTCGACCCCCTGGAAGCGCCTCTCGATCGGCCGGTCGCCGTCAAGGTGACCGGACTCCCACCCGATTCGCCCGCCACGCTCACCCTGAGCACCGGTGACCGCTCGTCGTCGGCCGTGTTCACCGCCGACGAGCACGGTGTGGTCGACCTCACCCGGCACGCGCCCGTCGAGGGCGACTACTCCGGTGTCGACCCGATGGGCCTGTTCTGGTCGCTGCGGTCCACCGGCGGCAAGCCGGGGCCGGTGCTGCTGGAGGTCGACGGCGTCGGCAAGGTCGAACTCCACCGCCTGGCCACGCCCGAGGGCGTGCGTCGGACCGAGGTGGACGCGCTCGGTCTCGTGGGCGTGCTGTTCGAGCCGGACGACGAGGACACCCACCCCGGCGTGCTCGTGCTCGGCGGCTCCGAGGGCGGTCTGCACGAGGTCGACGCGGCGCTGCTCGCGGGTCACGGCTTCACGACGCTGGCGCTCGCCTACTTCGGCACGCCCGGCGTGCCGGAGCACCTCGTGGACGTGCCGCTGGAGTACTTCGGCAAGGCGCTCACGTACCTGGCCGCCCGCGCGGGCGAGATCGGCGTGCTCGGCGGGTCGCGCGGCGGTGAGCTGGCGCTCCTGCTCGGCGCGACGTTCTCGCAGGTCCGGGCCGTGGTGAGCGTGGTCGGCAGCGGTGTCGTGACGCAGGGCATCGGGCCGGGCCGCAACCTGCTCCAGGTCCTCCAGCACGAGGCCGCGTCCTGGACGCTCAAGGGCGAGGCCCTCCCGTACCTGCCGTACTCCGTCCCGGACGGTCTGCGCGCGGACGTGGTCGACGACGTGCCGACCAGCCTGGCGCAGGCGTTCGACCTGTCCGACGGGGTGCCCGAGGACGCGGTGATCCCGGTCGAGAAGACCCTCGGCGGCGTGCTGCTGCTGTCCGCGGGCGACGACCGGAGCTGGCCGTCGGCGGCGTTGAGCGAGGTCGCCGAGCGGCGGCTGGACGAGCACGACCACCCGTTCCCGTACGAGCACGTGTCCTACCCGGACGCCGGCCACCTGATCGCCGGACCGCCCCACCGGCCGACGACGGACGTGCGCGTGCCGGGTCCCGGTGTGGTGTTCGAGATGGGTGGCACGCCCTCGGCGACGGCGGCGGCCCGAGCGGACGCGTGGCGTCGGTCGCTCCGGTTCTTCTCGGAGCAGCTGGGCACCTAGGGTGGTGGCCATGAGCGCACACTTTGACGTCGTGGTCCTCGGTGCGGGCCCTGGAGGCTACGTCGCCGCGATCCGGTCGGCCCAGCTCGGGTTGAAGACCGCGATCATCGAGGAGAAGTACTGGGGCGGTGTGTGCCTCAACGTCGGCTGCATCCCCTCGAAGGCGCTGCTGCGCAACGCCGAGCTGGCGCACATCTTCACCCACGAGGCGAAGGCGTTCGGCATCAAGGTCGACGGCACGGTCAGCTTCGACTACGGCGTGGCGTTCCAGCGCAGCCGCAAGGTCGCGGACGGGCGCGTCAAGGGCGTGCACTTCCTGATGAAGAAGAACGGCATCACGGAGTACCAGGGCAAGGGCGCCTTCACCGACGACCACACGATCGTCGTCAACGGCGAGACGGTGACGTTCGACCACGCGATCATCGCGGCGGGCGCGACGACCCGGATGCTGCCCGGCACGGCCAAGAGCGACCGCGTGGTGACGTACGAGGAGCAGATCCTCAGCGAGGAACTGCCCGAGAGCATCATCATCGCCGGCGCGGGCGCGATCGGCGTCGAGTTCGCCTACGTGATGCACAACTACGGCGTGAAGGTCACCATCGTCGAGTTCCTCGACCGCATGGTGCCGCTGGAGGACGTCGAGGTCTCCACCGAGCTGGCCAAGCGGTACAAGAAGCTCGGTGTCGAGGTCCGCACCGGCACGCGCGTCGAGTCGATCGACGAGTCCGGCCCGAAGGTGCGCGTGACCGTGACCAAGGACGGCAAGGAAGAGGTCCTGGAGGCCGACAAGGTCATGCAGGCCATCGGTTTCCAACCGCGCGTCGAGGGCTACGGCCTGGAGACGACCGGCGTGAAGCTGACCGAGCGCGGCGCGATCGACATCGACGGCCGCTGCCGCACGAACGTGCCGCACATCTTCGCCATCGGCGACGTGACCGCGAAGCTGATGCTCGCCCACGCCGCCGAGTCCATGGGCATCGTCGCCGCCGAGACCATCGGCGACGCCGAGACGATGGAACTCGACTACGTGATGATCCCGCGCGCCACGTTCTGCCAGCCGCAGATCGCGAGCTTCGGCTACACCGAGGCGCAGGCCCGCGAGAAGGGCTTCGACGTCCAGGTCGCGAAGTTCCCGTTCACCGCCAACGGCAAGGCGCACGGCCTCAACGAGCCCGGCGGGTTCGTGAAGCTGATCAGCGACGGGACGCACGGCGAGCTGCTCGGCGCCCACATCATCGGCCCGGAGGCCACGGAGCTGCTGCCGGAGCTGACCCTGGCCCAGCAGTGGGACCTGACCGTCCACGAGGTCGCGCGCAACGTCCACGCCCACCCGACCCTGGGCGAGGCCGTCAAGGAAGCGGTGCACGGCCTCGCCGGGCACATGATCAATTTCTGAGGTCCACGGACGTGGGGGGGGGGGGGGGGGGGGCCGGCCCCCCCCCCGACATACCAGCCCGGAAAGACCACCCACACCCCCAGCCCCG
>NZ_JBHYHC010000058.1:0-48972 GCF_042738955.1 Umezawaea sp. NPDC059074 | reverse complement strand
CCGCGGGGGGGGTGCCCTCCTCGCCCGGGGCGCCGCGCCGGCCCGGCCAAATCATAATTTTCGGCGGCCCCGGGGGGTGGGGGGCGGGGCCCCCCCCCCCCCCCCCACGACTACCATCCGTGCATGAACCGACAGCCCATCCGCCTGGCCCTCGTCGAGGCGGAGCGCATGTTGACGGCGGCGGGCGTGGACAGCCCCCGCGTCGACGCCGAGTACCTCGCCGCCCACGTCCTCGGCGTGGAGCGCTCCCGGCTGCCGCTCATCCCCATGGTCGACCAGCAGGTCCTCGAGACGCTGCACAAGCTCGTCCGCAAGCGCTCCGACCGCGTGCCGCTCCAGCACATCCTCGGGTGGTCCCCGATGGGCTCGATCACCGTCGACGTCGGCCCCGGCGTGTTCATCCCGCGGCCCGAGACCGAGTTCGTGCTGGAGTGGGGCCTCAACCGGATCAAGACCGTGGCCGACCCCGTGGTCGTCGACCTCTGCACCGGGTCGGGCGCGCTCGCGCTCGCCGTCGCCAACGCCCGCCCCGACGCCGTGGTGCACGCCGTGGAGAAGGACGTGGACGCGCTGGCGTGGGCGCGGCACAACTCCGACGCGCGCGTCCGGGCCGGGGACACCCCGATCCGGCTGCACTCCGGCGACGTGACCGCTCCCGGCGTCCTGGTCGACCTCGAGGGCGGCGTCGACCTGGTGCTGTGCAACCCGCCGTACGTGCCGGAGGGCACGCCCGTGCAGCCCGAGGTGGGCGACCACGACCCGCACGCCGCCGTGTTCAGCGGCGCGGACGGCCTGGACGTGATCCGGTCCGTGGTCGCGCTGGCCGCCCGGCTGCTGCGGTCCGGGGGAGTGGTGGCGATCGAGCACGACGACAGCCACGGCGAGTCCGTTCCCGCGCTGCTCGGCGCCCGCCGGGTCCTCACCGACGTGGCCGACCACCAGGACCTCGCGGGCCGCCCGCGGTTCGCCACCGCGCGCAAGGTGTAGCCCACGCCGGACGCGGTGGAATAGCGCGTCCGTTCGGCCGTCGTGGTGATGCGAATTCCCCATTCTTCTGGCAGAATTGCTCGCCGACTATTCGGTGAGGAGTGTGATGTCTGTCAATAATCCGGACGAGTGGTCCGAATTCCGATTATGGCTCAGCGCGCAGCTGGAATGGTTGCGCTCCGTAGAACCCCAGGCCGACTTCCGCCTTCTGGACCAAGCGCGTGCGCTGTTCGAGGACATCTCCGAAGAGGGCGGCGCGACCCGTGCCGTGGCCGAGTTGGAGCGCCTGGCGAAGGTCGCGTGGTCCGCCGAGGGCGCCACGATGCTGCGCCACTACCTGGGGTACGCGCTCGTCGCCAGGGCCGTCGAGGTGCGCCGGATGCTCGGCCCCGGCGGTGTCGTCATCGTCGAGGGGCTCGCCGAACGCGTGCTGGCGCTGGAGACGTGCGACTCCGAGCTCGACGAGTACGCCACCGCGCTGAAGAGGCGCGGCGAGCCGAGGCACGCCAAGCCCGGCCAGCTCGCCGTGCCGACGTTCGCCGTGGTGCTGCTGGTGTTCGCCGTCGTCCCCGTGGTGACCGGAGGCCTGCTGGGCAGCCGCGTCCTCGTGGCGCTCGGGCTGCTCTCCGCGGTGGTGCTGGTGGCCGCGTTCACCTGGGTGCTCCGGGCGACGGGCGCGCACCGCGCCGACCGCAGACCCGCCCACCTGGCGTCGGTCAGCCGTACAGGTCGCTGATTTCCGCGGTCCGTTCGGCTATTCGCGACGCGGCCGATCGGCGGGGGTCGGTCACGGTGTTAATGGCACACCGAACGGTTTCCCGTGGAGCGCGTTTCGCTTTCCCGGCGGCCTGAATCGCGTTCCGGCCGCACGGCGGGTTCCGCGCTGCCACGATGGCGGTGTGGATCACGACATCGCACGGGCGATCCCCTCGGTGCTGCGGCACCTCCCCCCGGCCTCGGCCGCCGAACTGGGCAGGATCGCCGGGACACGGCCCGCCCGCACCTCGCGCCACGGCTCGGCGGTGTCGTCGGCGTTCCGCGGTCTGTCCGGAACGGACTTGGCGGCGGTAGTGCGGTCCGCTGTGGACGCGGTCGACGTGACGGCGTCGCCGGACCTCGTCGGCCACCTCGTGGCGCGCCAAGGCGAGTTCGGGTTCCTCGCCTCCGGCACCGAGAGCGCGGAGTCGCTGGCGGTGCGACTGCTGGACGTCTGCCACCCCGGCGCGACGGACCTGGTGGTGGAGCACGTCTTCCGGCTCGTCCACGACTCCGCGATCGCGCCCCTGCTGGCCGTCGGCCCCGAGCACACCGACGAGGCGGACATCGCCGGACTGCACGGGGCCGCGCACCTGGCGCTCTGCGCGGCGACCGCTGCGGCGCTGCTGCGGGCGCTCGACACGGACTTCGCGCGGGCCGCGATCGTGGGCACCGCCTTGGGCGCGGCGGCCCTGCTGCTGAGGGACCGGCCGATGCCCGCCGGGTACGCGGCGGCCTTGCGGGCGAAGCGGAGGGCCGAGTTCGCCTACCCGGCCTGGACGCCGTCGGCCAACCCGACCGTGCGCGACCACCTGTTCGCGCTCGCCGACGGGCCGGTGCCGGACACGGCGGACTTCTCGGCGAACGGCCTGGTCGCGGTGGTGCCCGGCGGTGTGCTGGTGCGGACCGGGATCGCCGAGGGGCACGTCCCGGTGTCGTTGAGCCTGGTCGCCGAGCCGTGGCCGGAGACCGACCTCACCGGGTGGGACGAGGTCGTCGAGGTGAGCTGGCACGCCGAGGTGGGGGACGCGCGGATCGGCGGGCAGGTCGTGACGCCACCGTGGCCCGGCGACCTGCGGGTGCTGGTGCTGGCGACCGGGCGGGACGACGGGGTCGACGAGGGGTACTCGGTGCGGGTGTGGCCCGCGCCCGCCGCCGAGACGGTGGTGGGCAAGCTGACCGACCGGCTCGGGCACCGGCTGCGCGGCGAACCGGAGCCGCCGGTGGTGGTGCCCCCGGAGAAGGACCACTGGTGGGTGGAGAAGAGCGTCTTCCAGGTCGCGGTGACGGTGACCGCGGTGGTGGGGCTGTCGGCCGAGGAGGTGCTGGAGGTGTTCGGGGTGGACGCCGAGACCGGGTCGATGGCCGAGGCGCGGGTGGGGGAGATCAACCAGTGGATCGCGGTCAGCGAGGCCGACGGCGTCGTGGTGGTGTTCGAGGACAGCGGGTTCGCGGCCACCCGTGACGAGGTGCTGCAACGGTTGTCCCGCAACGGGAAGGCCGCGAGCGCCTACTGGAACGTCAACGCCGGGACCCGGCTGTCGTTCGCCCGCGACGGCGAGGTGCTGGCGTCGTTCGAGCCGGGGCCGTGCCCGAGCGACGACCCCGAGGTGCGGGCGGCGTTCGACCCGTTCGACTTCGTCGACCGGCGGCACCGGGACGCGAAGATGGTCGCGGCCGTCGCCCGGTTCACCGGTCGGACGATCACCGAGGCCGACTTCGACGCCGTCGAGGTCGCCCACTTCACGGCGGAGTAGCGGGGGATCACTACGCTGGTCGGGGTGAGCACGGTCTACGACACCAGTGAGCAGAACAACCGCGAGGCGGGCCTCGCCGCGGCGGCGGGCGCGGTGCGCTCCGGTCGCCTGGTGGTCCTCCCCACCGACACCGTGTACGGCATCGGCTGCGACGCGTTCGACGCGGCCGCCGTGCGCTCCCTGCTCAAGGCCAAGAACCGGGGGCCGGACATGCCGGTGCCGGTGCTCGTCGGGTCGTGGACCACGATCGACGGCCTGGTCCTGAGCGTGCCGCGGCAGGCCCGCGCGCTGATCGAGGCGTTCTGGCCGGGCGGGTTGTCGCTCGTGCTGCCGCACGCCCCCTCGCTGTCGTGGGACCTCGGCCGCACCAGGGGCACGGTCATGCTGCGCATGCCGCTGCACCCGGTGGCGCTGGAACTGCTCCGCGAGGTCGGCCCGATGGCCGTGTCCAGCGCGAACAAGAGCGGCTTCGCGCCCGCCTCGACCGCGCTGGAAGCCCGTGAGCAGCTCGGCGAGGACGTGTCCGTGTACCTGGACGGCGGCACGTCCGGCGAGAACGTGGCCTCGACGATCGTCGACCTCACCGGTCCGGACGCGATCGTGCTGCGCGAGGGCGCGGTGGCCGTGTCGGAGGTGTCCGAGGTGCTGGGGCTGGAAGTCGAGGTCGCCCGCTAGTGGATCTTGGTCCACCGAGTACGGTGGTGTCAGCACTCATCGCCGTTCACCCGGCCTCACCGAGGGGTTAGCCTCCAGCCGTGGGCCAGCTTCCTGCCTCCGCCTCCACCGTCCTCCCCGTCCGGGAGTACCTGCTCGTCGCCCTGACGGCCGCGGTGGTCACCTTCCTGCTCGTCGGGCTGGTCCGCGTGTTCGCCTTCAAGATCGGCGCCGTGGCCTACCCCCGCCAACGCGACGTGCACGTCAAGCCCATGCCCCGGATGGGCGGCCTCGCCATCTACGGCGGCGTCCTCGGCGGCATGATGCTGGCGCACCAGCTCCCGGTGCTGCGCTCCGCGTTCGACTTCTCCAACGACCCGTACGCCGTGATCGTCGGCGGTGGCGTGATCGTGCTCGTCGGCGTGCTCGACGACCGGTTCGAACTCGACTCCCTCACCAAGCTCGCGGGCCAGGTCACCGCCGCGGGCCTGCTCGTGCTGTTCGGCCTCCAGTGGCTGGTGTTCTGGGTGCCGTGGGGCGACAACGGCGCGGGCACCGGCTCGCTGCTGTCGCTGGACCAGAACCAGGGCGCGCTGCTCAGCGTGCTGCTCGCGGTGACGATGGTGAACGCGATGAACTTCGTCGACGGCCTCGACGGCCTCGCCGCGGGCATCGGCCTCATCGCCGCCGTGGCCACGTGCGCGTTCTCCATCGGCCTGCTCGCGAAGAACCAGGGCGACGTCGGCGCGTACCCGCCCGCGCTGATCGCGGCGACGCTCGCCGGCGCCTGCCTCGGTTTCCTGCCGCACAACTTCAACCCGGCCCGCATCTTCATGGGCGACTCCGGGTCGATGCTGATCGGTCTCATGCTCGCCGCCGCGACCACGTCGGCCTCCGGCAAGCTGAACTACGCCAGCCTCGGCGCGCCCGACCTGCTCGCGCTGCTGTCCCCGCTGCTGGTGGTCGCCGCCGTGCTGTTCGTGCCGCTGCTGGACCTGATGATGGCGGTCGTCCGCCGCACCCGCCGCGGCGAGAGCCCGTTCTCCGCCGACAAGATGCACCTGCACCACCGGCTGCTGGAGATCGGCCACTCGCAGCGCCGGGCCGTGCTGCTCATCTACTTGTGGGCGGGCGTGCTGGCGTTCGGCGCGGTGGCGCTGACGTTGTTCGACGTCCGGGTCGTGGCCTGGTGCTTCGGTCTCGGGCTGCTCGTGGCGCTGTTCGTCAGCGCGATCCCGCGGTTGCGCGAGGTCCGCCGCGGGCAGTGAGCGTTCTGGTAAGACTGGAACGACCATGGCACCGCTCCCAGACCCGCCGCACCACCTGCTCACCGTCGCCGAGTACGCGGCGCTCGGTGAGCTGGAGACCGGCTACGCGGAGCTGGTCGAGGGCAGGCTGCTCATGTCGCCCGGCTCCACGCCGGACCAGAACCTCGCGACCGCCGAGCTGTACTACCAGCTCCGGCCGCAGCTGCCGGACCAGCTGATGGTCGTGCAGGACGTCGACGTGGACCTCGAACTCGCGCCACCCGGCCAGCCCGGTTTCACCCGGCGGCCGGACCTGGTCGTCGTGCGCCGCGAGGCCCGGCAACGGCTGCGCGCGCAGGGCGGTCTGTACCGCGCCTCGGAGGTCGTGGTGGCGATCGAGGTCGTGGTCCCGGACTCCCGGCGCACCGACACCGTGATGAAGCGCGGCGAGTACGCCGACGCGGGAATCCCGCACTACTGGATCGTCGACATCGCGCACCCGGTGTCGCTCGTGGCCTGTCGGCTCGGCGAGTCCGGTTACCACGACGCACCCGCCGCGACCGGCGTCTTCATTCCACCGGGACCGTTCCCGGCCACTCTGCACCTCGACCGGTTGAGCTGACGAACGTTCACGACGAGTTCATCGCCCTGCCGTCCGGTGCGTCTCAAGTCGAACCTGCGCGAAGTGCGGAAATCGGGCGACTTACACTCGATGGCATGAGCGAGACCAGCGAAGATCTGACTCATGCGGGCATGGTCCGCGGCTTGGCGGGCGCGATGTTCCGCGGAGCGCTCATCCCCGTCGTGGCGACGGTGGTCCTGGGCGTGGTCGTGTTCGGTGTGCTGTACGGCGTGCCGGGCGCGCTCGGAGCGCTGGTCGGTGGTCTCGTGATCATCGCGTCTTCTTTGGCGACGTTGTGGCTCATGCACCGGACGGCCGCGCTGGAAGTGCACTTCGTGATGGCCGCGGCACTTGGCGGATTCATGCTCAAGATGCTGGTGTTGCTCGGCGTAATGATTCTGTTGCGCGACGTGGAGTTCCTGCACACCAACTCGGTCGCAATCACGATGATCGCGACGATTCTCGTTGCGGCGGCGGCGGAAGGCCGTGCGTCCAAACGGACTAGAAGCCTCAACGTGATCCCGTCGACGGCCGCGGACCCCTCTTAAGCCGTACGCCCGTCCGGGACGTCTCTACCGGCTGATATGGTCTGCCCGCAGACCTGGACGCCCCCTCCTCCGGCTTGGCCGAGGGGGGTGCCGCTGCCAGGTGTCTGCGGTCCGTAAGGTACGTTAAGTCCTGATCGTGACGATTCCCCCGGCGGAGTGAACGCCGGCCGGGAGAACCGGAAGGAGCCCAGTGGGCGAGCTGGTGCTGGCCGAGGGCGGAACGTTCGTTCCCCCCGGTGCTAAGGATTTCTTCTTGCCGCCGATCTTCGGCGGTGTCACCAAGCCGATGGTGCTGGTCGTTCTGTCGATCGTCATCATCGCGGTGTTCTTCCTGTTGGCCACGCGCAGCTTCAAGCTGGTGCCCAGCAAGTTCCAGTTCATCGCCGAGTCGGTTTACGACATGGGCCGCAACACGATCGCGCGTGAGCAGATCGGCGGCAAGGACTTCAAGCCGTTCGTGCCCTTGATCGTCACGTTGTTCACCTTCGTGCTCGTGAACAACCTGTTCGGGATCATTCCGCTGATCCAGTTCCCGACGATGTCCCACATCGGCTTCCCGCTCGCCGTGTCGGTGCTCGTGGTGTACCCCGTTTACCACTACGTCGGGTTCAAGCGCCACGGTTTCGTCGGGTACCTGCGCAACCAGCTGTTCCCGCCGAACGTGCCGAAGCCGGTCTACATCCTGCTGGCGCCGATCGAGTTCTTCTCGAAGTTCGTGATGAACCCGATCACGCTCGCGATTCGAGTGTTCGCCGCGATGTTCGCCGGGCACCTCATCCTCTTGGTGTTCACCTTGGCCGGTGAGTACCTGCTCCTGGAAGCGGGCGGGGCTCTCAAGCCTGTCTCGCTGCTGTCTTTCGCCTTCGCCATCGCTATGACGTTCCTCGAGGCGCTGATCCAGGTCATCCAGGCCTACATCTTCGCCCTCCTGTCCGCCAGCTACATCGGTATGGCGCTGGCCTCAGACCACTGAGCACTGAGGGACACACCAAGCCCCCGCTCCGCACTGACCGCGGAGCGAGTTCGAAAGGGATACGCACGTGAGCAGCATGCTTCTCGCACAGGCCGCCACCGAGATCAACATCAACCCGGGTCTCGCCCTCATCGGCTACGGCCTCGGCGCGATCGGCCCCGGCATCGGCGTGGGTCTCATCTGGGCGGCCGTCATCAACGGCACCGCTCGTCAGCCGGAGGCCCGTGGCCCGCTGATGAACATCGCGTGGACGACCTTCGTGCTCGTCGAGGTCCTCGCCCTGATCGGCCTCGTGCTCTTCTTCATCGCTTCGGCCTAATCACCGGCCTCATCGCGTAGGGAGACGTCGTGGTGAACACCTTGATCCTCGCCGCAGAGGAAGCTCCGAACCCCGTGCTGCCGCACATCTCGGAGCTGATCCTCGGCCTGGTCGCCTTCCTGCTCCTGCTCTGGATCATGCAGAAGTTCGTGTCCCCTCGCTTCGAGGCGCTCTACTCCGAGCGCGCGTCGAAGATCGAGGGCGGCATCGAGCGCGCTGAGCAGGCACAGGCGCAGGCTCAGAAGATGCTCGACGACTACAAGGAGCAGTTGGCCGAGGCTCGCGCCGAGGCTGCCCGCATCCGCGACGACGCGCGCGCCGAGGGCACGCAGATCGTCGAGGAGCTGCGCGAGCAGGCGCAGGCCGAGTCCGCGCGGATCGTCGCGCAGGGCCAGCACCAGTTGGACGCGCAGCGCGCCCAGATCGTCGCGGAACTCCGCGCCGACCTCGGCAAGGTCGCCGTGCAGCTGGCGGGCAAGGTGGTGGGCGAGGCACTCGAGGACGAGGCCCGTCGCCGCGGCACTGTCGACCGCTTCCTCAACGAGCTGGACGCCGTCGCGGCGCCGGCAAGCAAGTAAGAGGACGCCGATGACGTTCCACGCAGCGAGTCGAGAGGCTCTGGCCGCCGCCGAACTGCGGTTGCTCGAACTCGTCGACGCCACCACCGACGCCGCCGAGCTGTCGACCCTCGGGGAAGAACTCTTCTCCGTGGTCAGCCTGCTCACGGCGCAGCCGCAGCTCCGGCGCGCGCTGGGCGACTCGTCGTCCGACCGCGGGGGCCGCGAGCAGCTCGTGAAGGGCCTGCTGGCGGGCCAGGTCTCGGCCGGGACCATCCAGGTCCTCGTCGCGGTGGTCACCGCGAAGTGGTCGAGCCCGCGTGAACTGGTCGACGGCATCGAGTCGCTCGCCCAGACCGTGCTGCTGGTGCGGTCCGAGCGGGACAACCGCCTCGACGCGGTGGAGGACGAGCTGTTCCGGCTCGGCCGCATCGTCGCCGGGTCGCAGGACCTCGAACTCCTGCTGTCCGACCACTCCGTGGCGGCCGACCGCAAGGTCGCGCTCGTCGACAGCCTGCTCGCGGGCAAGGTCGAGCCCGTCACGAAGACGCTGGTCGACCAGTTGGTGCGCGAGCCCCGCGGGTCGCACGTGGTCGACGGGTTGATGCGGCTCGCCGACCTCGCGGCCAAGCGCCGCGAACGCTCGGTGGCCCACGTCCGCTCCGCGGTCGAGTTGAGCGCGGAGCAGCAGGAGCGCCTCTCGGCGACCCTGACCAGGATCTACTCACGACCGATCGCACTGCACGTCGAGGTTGACGCCTCGCTCGCCGGTGGCCTGCTGATCAAGATCGGCGACGAGGTCATCGACGGAAGCGTGGCTGGTCGGTTGGCGGCACTCCGCCGCGACCTCGCCGGCTGACCAAAACCGGAACCGCGGCTTCACCAAGCCCCTTTCCCTTGAACGAAGTGAGAGCAGGAACGACATGGCGGAGCTGACGATCTCGTCGGACGAGATCCGCAGTGCGATCGAGAAGTACGTCTCGAGCTACTCCCCGGAGGTCAACCGGGAAGAGGTCGGTGTCGTTGCCGAGACCTACGACGGCATCGCCATCGTCGAAGGCCTGCCCGGCACGATGACGAACGAGATCCTGGAATTCCCCGGCGGGGTTCTCGGAGTAGCGCTGAGCCTCGAGGTCCGCACCATCGGTGCGGTCATCCTCGGTGACTTCGACAAGATCGAAGAAGGCCAGGAGGTCAAGCGGACCGGCACGGTGCTCTCCGTGCCCGTCGGCGACGGCTTCCTCGGCCGCGTGGTGAACCCGCTCGGCGCCCCCATCGACGGTCTCGGCGACATCGTCGCCGACGACAACCGCGCCCTGGAGCTCCAGGCCGCGTCGGTGCTGCAGCGCCAGCCGGTCGCCGAGCCGATGCAGACGGGCATCAAGGCGATCGACGCCATGACCCCCATCGGCCGCGGCCAGCGCCAGCTGATCATCGGCGACCGCAAGACCGGCAAGACCGCGGTCTGCATCGACACGATCATCAACCAGAAGAAGGCCTGGGACTCGGGCGACCCGAAGCAGCAGGTCCGCTGCGTCTACGTCGCCATCGGTCAGAAGGGCTCCACCATCGCGGGCGTCAAGGCCGCGCTGGAGGAGGCGGGCGCCCTCGAGTACACGACGATCGTCGCGGCTCCGGCCTCCGACTCCGCGGGCTTCAAGTGGCTGGCCCCGTACGTCGGCTCGGCCATCGGCCAGCACTGGATGTACCAGGGCAAGCACGTCCTGATCGTGTTCGACGACCTGACCAAGCAGGCGGAGGCGTACCGCGCCATCTCGCTGCTGCTGCGTCGCCCGCCGGGCCGCGAGGCCTACCCCGGCGACGTCTTCTACTTGCACTCGCGCCTCCTCGAGCGCTGCGCGAAGCTGTCGGACGAGATGGGCGGCGGCTCGATGACGGGTCTCCCGATCATCGAGACCAAGGCGAACGACGTGTCGGCGTACATCCCGACCAACGTCATCTCGATCACCGACGGCCAGTGCTTCCTGGAGTCGGACCTCTTCAACGCCGGTGTGCGTCCCGCCGTCAACGTGGGTATCTCGGTCTCCCGCGTCGGTGGTTCCGCGCAGATCAAGGCCATGAAGGACGTGTCCGGCTCGCTGCGCCTCGACCTGTCGCAGTTCCGCGAGCTGGAGGCGTTCTCCGCCTTCGCCTCGGACCTCGACCCGGCGTCGCGCGCCCAGCTCGACCGCGGTGGTCGTCTGGTGGAGCTGCTCAAGCAGGGCCAGTACTCCCCGGTGCCCGTCGAGGAGCAGGTCGTCTCGATCTTCCTCGGCACCAAGGGCTACCTGGACTCGGTCCCGGTCGGCGACATCCGCCGCTTCGAGGCCGAGTACCTGGAGTACCTGCGGCGCAACGGCGGCGACCTCCTCTCGGGCATCCGGGAGACGAAGAAGTTGCCCGACGACGCCAAGCAGGCCATCGTTGACTCCGTCAACGCGTTCAAGCAGCAGTTCACCGCAACGGACGGTTCCTCGGTCGTTCCCGAGTCGCACGCCAAGGCGATGGACGCCGACAAGGTCGGACACGAGTCGGTGAAGGTCAACCGACCCGCTCCGGCGGAGAAGTGACGTAGGCCATGGCCGCACAGATTCGCGAGCTGCGCCAACGGATCCGCACGGTCAACTCGACCAAGAAGATCACGAAGGCGTACGAGCTCATCGCCACGTCGCGTCTCGCCAAGGCGCAGGCCCGAGTCGCCGCCTCGCGTCCCTACGCGGACGAGATCACTAACGTGCTCTCCGCGTTGGCCGAGGCTTCAGCGAACCTGGACCACCCGCTGCTGGTGGAACGCGAGAACCCGAAGCGCGCCGCAATCCTGGTCGTCACCAGCGACAAGGGCATGTGCGGCGGCTACAACTCCAACGTGCTCAAGGCCGCGGAGGAGCTGATCGCCCTCCTGCGTTCGCAGGGCAAGGAGCCGGTGCTGTACGCCCTCGGCCGCAAGGCCGTCGGCTACTTCAAGTTCCGCCAGCGCGACGTGGCGGAAGCGTGGACCGGTTTCTCCCAGACGCCGCTCTACGTCAACGCCGCCGAAGCGGGCGACGCGGTCGTGCAGTCGTTCCTGGCGGGCATCGAGGGTGACGGTGGCGTGGACGAGATCCACGTCGTCTACACCGAGTTCAAGTCGATGCTGAGCCAGGCGCCGGTCGCCAAGCGGATCGCGCCGATGGACGTCGAGTACGACGCCCGTCCGTCCGGTCCGGTGGCGATCTACGACTTCGAGCCCGACGCCAAGACGCTCCTCGGCGCGTTGCTGCCGAAGTACGTCAAGACGCGCCTGTTCTCGGCGTTGCTCGAATCGGCCGCATCGGAGTCCGCCGCGAGGCGGACCGCGATGAAGGCCGCGACGGACAACGCCGAAGAGCTGGTCAAGACGCTCAGCAGGCAGGCGAACGCGGCCCGTCAGGCCCAGATCACCCAGGAGATCAGCGAGATCGTCGGTGGCGCCTCCGCGCTTACCGGTGGCGCAGGAAGTGATGAGTGACATGAGTGCTACTGCCACCACCACCCGCACCGGCCGTGTGGTCCGGGTGATTGGTGCCGTGGTCGACGTGGAGTTCCCGCGCGGCGCGGTTCCCGAGTTGTTCAACGCCCTCAACGCGGACATCACGTTCGAGGCCGTGGCCAAGACGCTGACCCTGGAAGTCGCCCAGCACCTCGGCGACAACCTGGTCCGCACGATTTCGATGCAGCCGACCGACGGTCTGGTCCGCGGCGCGCCGGTGCGCGACACGGGCAAGGCCATCTCGGTGCCGGTGGGCGACGTGGTCAAGGGCCACGTGTTCAACGCCCTCGGCGACTGCCTCGACGAGCCCGGCCTCGGCCGGGACGGCGAGCAGTGGGGCATCCACCGCAAGGCGCCCGCCTTCGACCAGCTCGAGGGCAAGACCGAGATCCTGGAAACGGGCATCAAGGTCATCGACCTGCTGACCCCGTACGTCAAGGGCGGCAAGATCGGCCTGTTCGGCGGCGCGGGCGTGGGCAAGACGGTGCTCATCCAGGAGATGATCACCCGTATCGCCCGCGAGTTCTCCGGCACGTCCGTGTTCGCGGGCGTCGGCGAGCGCACCCGTGAGGGCACCGACCTCCTCCTGGAGATGGAGGAGATGGGCGTTCTCGCCGACACCGCGCTGGTGTTCGGCCAGATGGACGAGCCGCCGGGCACCCGCATGCGCGTGGCCCTGTCCGCCCTGACGATGGCGGAGTACTTCCGCGACGTCCAGGGCCAGGACGTGCTGCTGTTCATCGACAACATCTTCCGCTTCACCCAGGCGGGTTCCGAGGTCTCGACCCTCCTCGGCCGCATGCCGTCGGCCGTGGGCTACCAGCCCACGCTGGCCGACGAGATGGGTGAGCTGCAGGAGCGGATCACGTCGACCCGCGGTAAGTCGATCACCTCGCTGCAGGCGATCTACGTCCCCGCGGACGACTACACCGACCCCGCCCCCGCAACGACCTTCGCCCACCTGGACGCGACGACGGAGCTCTCCCGTCCGATCTCCCAGAAGGGCATCTACCCCGCGGTGGACCCGCTGTCCTCGTCGTCTCGGATCCTCGAGCCGTCGATCGTCGGCGAGGAGCACTACCGCGTGGCCCAGGAGGTCAAGCGGATCCTGCAGAAGTACAAGGAACTGCAGGACATCATCGCCATCCTGGGCATGGACGAGCTGTCCGAAGAGGACAAGGTCCTCGTCGGTCGCGCCCGTCGCCTGGAGCGCTTCCTCGGCCAGAACTTCATCGTGGCCGAGAAGTTCACCGGTCAGCCCGGCTCCTTCGTCTCCATCAAGGACACGATCGAGGCGTTCGACCGCGTCTGCAAGGGCGAGTTCGACCACTACCCCGAGCAGGCGTTCTTCAGCTGCGGCGGTCTCGACGACGTCGAGGCCAACGCGAAGAAGCTCGCGGGCGAGTAGTCGTTCCGCTTCGAGGGCCGTCCCCACTCCGGTGGGGGCGGCCCTTTCGCGTGTCCCGCGGCGGCACGGTCACGCACGGGTCCAAGTGGGTTACCCACCGCTAGGGCACACGGGTGGACCCGTGCCGCCGTCTGAGTGGGAAAGTCCCAAACAGGGCAACAAGTCCGACCGTCCCGCGATCTCCTCCCTGTCCCCACCTAGGAGGAGTTCCATGCGCCTACCCGTCGCACTGGCCGCCGCTCTGCTCACCGCGGCGACCTTCAGCACCATCCAGGCCCAACCAGCGCACGCCGCTCCGGGCACCCCGGCCGCCCCCACGGTCGTGTTCACCGAGGACTTCGAGAACAACCAGGGCGCCACGCCCATCCTCTTACCGCAGTACACGAACACCGCGGGCCAGTCGTACACAGCGGACCCGGCGTGGCTGTCCAACTGCAACGGCGTGGTCATCTCGCTCCTGCACCCCACGGCGACCCCGCCGAACCACCTGTGCGACACCGCGTGGTCCCGCGTCCGGCCCATGGCGGGCGACCTGGCCCAGTTCGCCGGCACGAACCCGGCCACCAACCACGCCATCGGCGCGTACACCCAGGGCGACCCCGGTCCGAACAAGGTGCAGTTCGAAACAACCCAACCGATCCCGCTGTCGGCCACCAACCGCTTCCTGACGTTCTCGGTCGACACCGGCGAGCAGAACTGCTTCGCGCTGCACGCCCTGCTGGGCTTCTACCTCCTCGACGGCGCGACGGAGATCCCCACGTTCACCACGCCGATCGAGACCTGCGCCCACCCGAGTGCGGTGATCAACGGCACCTACGTCGGCACTTTCACCAGCAACAAGCCGGTCCTGTTCAGCGGCAGCGGCGTCGGCATCCGCCTGCGCAACTTCCAGCCCAGCGGCAACGGCAACGACGCGGTGTTCGACAACATCCGCATCCTCGACGTCACGCCGCAGCTGGACCAGACCTTCAGCGCGTCCCCCGTGGAGATCAACAGCCCGGCGACGCTCACGTACACGATCACCAACACCACCGACCTGGCCGTGAAGGAGAACTGGTCCTTCTTCGGCGCCCTGCCCGCGGGCGTGGCCGCCACCGGGACCCCGACGACCGACTGCGCCGCCGCCACCGCGACCGCGAACCCCGGAGCCACGGCCGTCTCGGTGGAGGGCACGCTGGCCACCGGCCAGACGTCCTGCACCGTCACCGTCCCGGTCACCGCGACCCGCGCGGGCACCTACACGACGTGCGCGGCGGACATCACCCAGCACGCGGGCGTGAACCTCCCCGGCTGCACGTCGATCACGTTCACCCCGCCCGCCCTCAAGTTCGACGCGCACGCCCACGGCGGCAAGCTCAGCGGTCCGCTGGTCACCGTCAGCCCGCTGGCCCCCTCGGACCTCACCTGCACGGTGACGCCGGGCTCGGACACCGACACCCTCGCGACGGCGAACCTCGGCGTCATCGGCAATCTGGGCGTGATCACCACGAGCGCCACGGGCACCGTGGACGGCGACGGCCTCCGGACGTCCACCGCGAAGGCCAAGACGGCCGGTGTCAGCCTCCTGGGCGGTCTGGTGACCGCGGACAGCGTCGAGGCCGTGGCGAGCGCCACGGACGACAGCGCGGGCGTCGTGACCGCGACCGGCGGCACGACCGTCGCCAACCTCCGGGTGGCCGGGACGACGATCCTCAACCCGACCGTCAACCAGACCATCACCATCCCGCTGGTGGCCACGGTCGTCGTCAACGAGCGCGTCCCGCACCCCGGCGGCATCACCGTCAACGCGCTGCACGTGAAGCTGCTGACCGGCACGGACCTGGTCGTCAGCCACGCCAGGACCACCCTGGGCTGCTGACCGGACCCCGCGGGGCCTCCTACACCGGGGCCCCGCGGGGGACCGGCCGCGCGCCGGGCGCCCCCAGCACGCGCGAGATCCCCCGAGCCGCCGCCCGCACGACGGGCACCAGCCCGGACACGTCCACGTCGTGCGGCACGACGATCGACACCGCCGCCACGACCCCGTCGTCGGCGCCGCGGATCGGGGCCGCCACCGACAGCGTGATCAACTCGATCTGCGCGTCGCTGACCGCGTACCCGTCCCGTCGCACCCGCGCCAGCATCTCCCGCAGCGCGGCGGGCGTGGTGATCGTCTTCGGCGTGAACCGCCGCATCGGGCTCCGCAGCGCCAGCTCCTGCACCTCGGCGGGCGCGAACGCGAGCATCGCCAGCCCCACGCCGGACGCGTGCGCGGGCAGACGGCTGCCGATCCGGGTCACCACGTTGACCGCGTTGTGGGCCGAGATCCGCTCCAGGTACACCGCGTCCAACCCGTCGAGGACGGCCAACTGCACGTTCTGGTGGGTGACCTCGTACAGGTCCTCCAGGAACGGCAGGGCGTGCTCCCGCAGCCCCAGGGTGCTCGGCGACAGCGTCGCCAGCTCGAACAGCCGCAGCCCGACGTGGTAGCGCCCCTCGGTGTCGCGGCCCAACGCCCCCCACTCCACCAGCTCGTTCACCAGGCGGTGCGTGGTGCTGAGCGCCAGACCGGCGCTCCGGCTCAACTCGGACAAGGTCGCCGACGGACGTTCCTCGGTGAACACGCCCAGCAGCGCGAACAGCCTGCCCGCGACGGACTTCGGTGTCGTCACGGGTCCAGGATGGCCTTCCGGTGAGTGGAAAGTCCACTCGCTGGTGGCAGCCACCCCCAGCACGATGTCCCCGGTGCGCACACAGGTCGGAATCATCGGAGCCGGACCCGCGGGACTGCTGCTGTCCCACCTGCTGCACCTCGAAGGCGTCGACTCGGTCGTGCTGGAGGCCCGCAGCCGTGACTACGTGGAAAGACGGGTGAGAGCGGGGGTCGTCGAACAGCCCTCCGCCGACCTCTTGAGGGACGTCGGCCTCGCAGGCCGCATGGACGAGGAGGGACTGCCGCACCACGGGTTCTCGCTGCGGTTCGACCGCGAGGACCACCGCATCCCGCTCACCGAGCTGACCGGCAGCACGATCACCGTGTACGGCCAGCAGGAGATCGTGAAGGACCTCATCGCGGCGCGGCTCGCGGCGCACGGCGACCTCCGGTTCGAGGTGTCCGGAGTGGCCGTTCACGACGTCGACACCGACCGGCCGCGGATCACCTACGACGGCGGCGAGCTCGAGTGCGACGTGATCGCGGGCTGCGACGGGTTCCACGGCATCGCCCGCGGCGCCGTCCCGGACAGCGTGCTCAAGACGTTCGAGCACGAGTACCCGTTCGCCTGGCTGGGACTGCTGGCGCAAGCCCAGCCGTCGCACGAGGAACTGATCTACGCCAGCCACGAGCGCGGGTTCGCGCTGCACAGCATGCGCTCGCCGGAGGTGACCCGGCTCTACCTCCAGGTGGACCCGGACGAGCGGATCGAGGACTGGTCGGACGAGCGCATCTGGGACGAGCTGCACCTGCGCCTGGAGACCGACAACGGTTTCACCCTGCGCGAGGGTCCCGTGATCGAGAAGAGCATCACGTCGATGCGCGGGTTCGTCGCGGAACCCATGCGGCACGGCAGGTTGTTCCTCGCGGGCGACGCCGCGCACATCGTGCCGCCGACCGGGGCGAAGGGCATGAACCTCGCCATCGCCGACGTCCTCGTGCTGTCCCGCGCGCTGACGTCGTTGCTGCGCAAGGGGGACAGCGACCTCGTCGAGTCCTATTCGGACACCTGCTTGCGCAGGGTGTGGCGGGCACAGGGCTTCTCCAACCACATGACCACGATGCTGCACCGGGCGCCGGGCTCGGAGGACTACCAGCACCGCCTTCGCATGTCGCAACTCCGCTACACCGCGACGTCGTCCGCCGCCGCCACGAGCCTCGCGGAGAACTACGTCGGTCTGCCCTTCTGAGCAACGGAGGTCGCCATGTCCACCAACCGCTGGGTGTTGCCGCTGAGCTGGACGGCGGTGCTGCTGGACGGGTTCGACCTCGTGGTGCTCGGCACGGTGCTGCCCGTGCTGCTCCAGGAGAAGACCTGGGGCCTGACCCCCGCGAGCGCGTCGATCGTCTCCACCGTCGGACTGGTGGGCATGATGCTCGGCGCGCTCGCGATCGGCACGATCACCGACGTGATCGGCAGGCGCAAGGCGCTGATGCTGGCCGTGGCGAGCTTCTCGGTGTTCACGCTGCTGTGCGCGTTCGCCCCGTCGGTGCTCGTGTTCGGCCTGCTGCGCTTCCTGGCGGGCGTCGGCCTGGGCGGCTGCCTGCCCACGGCCATCGCGCTGGTGAACGAGTTCTCCCACAGCGACCGCCGCGGCCGTTCCACGACGGTGATCATGACCGGCTACCACGTGGGCGCGGTCATCACGGCGTTGCTGGGGATCGTGGTGATCCCGTCGCTGGGTTGGCGGGCGCTGTTCGTCATCGGCGCGCTGCCCGCGCTGGTGCTCGTGCCGCTGATGTGGCGGAGCCTGCCGGAGTCCCGCGTCTTCGAACCGGCCCCGGTGAAGGACGTCATCGGCTCCCTGTTCAAGCCGGGCCTCGTCCGCGCCACGCTGGCGTTCTGGGTCGCGTCGTTCATGGGCCTGCTGCTCGTCTACGGCCTGAACACCTGGCTGCCGCAGATCATGCGCGCCGCCGGGTACCCGTTGGGCGCGGCACTGGGACTGCTGCTGACGTTGAACATCGGCGCGGTCATCGGTCTTCTGGTCGCGGGCACGGTCGCCGACCGCTTCGGCGTGCGGCGGTCGACCATCGCGTGGTTCGCCGCCGCGGCGGTGTTCCTGGGGCTGCTGAGCGTGAAGCTGCCGGGCGTCGGCGTGTACGTCGCCGTGCTCGTGGCGGGCTGCTTCGTGTTCAGCGCCCAGGTCCTCGTGTACGCCTACGTGGGCCGTGTCTACTCCGACGCCAACCGCGCCACCGGTCTGGGGTGGACGGCGGGCATCGGCCGCATCGGAGCCATCTGCGGCCCACTCCTCGGCGGCGCGTTGCTGACCGCGGGCATCGCGTACCCGTGGGGCTTCTACGCCTTCGCCCTCGTGGCCGCGTTGGGCGCGGTGGCCGTGGTGGGGATCGGCTCACGGGTCGATGTGAACGCCTAGCGGGTCAGCGGGACGACCTGTCCCGCCACCTCCACCGCGACTGCGGCGTCGGGGATCACGGCCGCGTAGTCGAACGAGCCCTGCCAGTCGGCCGTGTCGGAGGTCCGGTAGCGGATGCCCGACTCGTCGCTCGCGATCACCCACCCGTGCCCGTCCGGCAGCCGCAGCCGGACGGGCACGGGTGAGGCGGAGTCCACCACGGGGCCCCGGATCGCCCGGTCCGGCATCCCGTCCGGGCGGAAGAGGACCGCGTAGGCGGTGCGCGGCTCGGTGCCCTGCAGCCATTCGCCCACCACCAGGCCCGTGCCGTCCGGCGTGGTGCCGTGGACGGTGCGGCCGAGGCGGTGCAGGGGGCCGATGTCGACCAGGCCCGCGCCTCGCAGGATCGGCACCACGTCCGTGCGGGCGGGTGGCCCCGACCCCGCCGGGCCGACCGACAGGTCCAGGATCGCCCCGGAGCCCCGAGCGTCGTTCGGTGGCGCGCCGTTCGGCTGCGCGAGGTGAGCGTCGCGCAGGTAGGCGCTGGCGGGGTAGGTGGTCAGCTGCCGCTCCGGCGGGACGTCGGCGGCGGTCGGCGGTCCGACGCCGCTCACCAGCCGGGCGGTCGACGGGTCGGGGTTCGGTGTGGTCCACAGGCCGACGCCGTCGACGATCGGCACCTCCTGCCACGTCCGCACCACGACGCCGTCGGCGTCGCGGGACGAGGAGGCGGACGCGTACGCCGAGACCACCGGGTCCACCACGAGGAACGTGCGGTCGCCGGGACCGAACTGGAAGCTCTCCTTGTCGCGGTCGGGTGTGCCGGGACTGGTGGCGCCCAGCAGCTTCTGCACGCCGTCCGCGGGGTCCCGCCCGACCAGGCCGACCACCGTGCGCACCCGGCCCTCGACCTCGGCCTCCTGCATCACCACCGCCGTGTCGCCCACGGCCGTGGTCGCCGCCCAGTAGACGTGCGGGTCCCCCCGGAAGGCGGCGATCCCGTTGTTGTGCTTCCACGACGAGGTGAGGGAGCGCTGCCAGACCAGGACCGTGGTGCTCAGCCGGGTCGGGTCGCCCGCGAGGTTCCCCCTAGTCGCCTCCAGCAGCCTGCGGTCCTCGGGCCTCGGGGTGCTCGGCCAGTTCCGCACCGCGTAACCCGCGCCGAACCCGACGATCCCGATCACCACCGCCATGGTCACCGCGACACCGGCGTGCCGCCGCGCCTGCCTGCGCCGTCCGCCCCGCAGCACGTCCCCCACGAAGCCCGCGCGGACGTCCACGTGCTCCGCCACGTCCCGCATCGCCGTCCCGAGGTCGTTCACCGCGCCACCTCCACCTGCAGGAGTTCCCGCATCCGCGCCAGGCCCCGCGAGGTCTGGCTCTTGACCGTGCCCGTGCCGCAGCCGAGTGCGGCCGCGGTCTGCGCCTCGGTCTGGTCGTCGAAGAAGCGGAGCACCAGCACCGCGCGCATCTTCGGCGGCAACTCGGCCAAGGCGCGCAGCACCGCGTCCTGCGCGACGACCGCGTCCTCGTGCCCGCCGACCGACGGCGTCCCCGCCTGCTCCCAGTCCGCCTCCGGCTTGCGCGACCGCCGCCGCCACCGGTTGGCCGACGCGTTGGCCAGCGCGGCCCGCGCGTACGGCTCCGCGGGCCCCTTGATCCGCCGCCAGCGCACGAACATCTTCTCCAGCACGTCCTGGAGCAGGTCCTCCGCCGCTCCCCGGTCCCCTCCGCACAGCAGGTACGCGGTGCGGAGGAGGGACTGCGACCGCAGCACCACGAACTCCTCGAAGTCCTGTCCCGCCGCGTGCACAGCCACCCCTCTGCCTCCTCCGCGTCCCCCCACGAGGAGAAGGACACCGGCCGGTGTGAAGAGGTTGTCAGGATTTTCGCGTTCGTCGCGCCCCACGTCAGGCAGGTGATCTTGGGCCTTTTGCCCCGGTGTGACCAGGCCGGGGCGGCGAGGTCGTCACCCGACCGTTTAGACTGCGGTTCGACTCCAGTCGACGAGGGAGATACGCGTGGCCGAGATGACCGTCCAGTTGGTCGCCGTTGAACGCCGTCTGTGGTCGGGCACGGCCACGTCGGTGGTCGCCCAGACGACCGAGGGCGAGATCGGCGTGCTTCCGGGCCACGAGCCCATGCTCGGCCAGTTGGTCGAGGGTGGCGTGGTCCGCATCCGCACGACCGACGGCGAGTTGGTGACCGCCGCCGTCTACGGGGGCTTCCTGTCCGTGACGGGGTCCGCGGTGAGCGTGCTCGCCGAGGACGCCGAGTTGGCGGACGAGATCGACGTCGAGCAGGCGCGGTCCGCCGTGAAGGACGCGGACGACCTCCAGCGAGGGCGAGCGCTCGCCGCCTTGCGCGCCGCCGGACACTCGGCCTGAGACCGGACGCGGACGAGCGGGTATCGCCGTGGGGATCGCCGAGATGGTCGGGGTGGTCCTGTTCGTGGCGGTCGTGTGCCTGGCGTACTTCGCCTGGCGCAGGCTCAGACTGCTCCGCGCGGGCGGCGTGCACGTAGCGCTCCGCCTGCGCCAGGACGACAGCGGCCGGGGCTGGCACCTCGGCGTCGGCCGCTACCAGGGTGACGAGTTCGTCTGGTTCCGCGTGCTGAGCCTCGGCTCCGGCCCGAACCAGATCATCACCCGCGAAGGCCTGGAGATCGACGACCGGCGCGAGCCGGGCCCCTCCGAGACGTACGCGATGCCGACGGGCTCCACGGTCCTGCGGTGTCGCAGCAGCACGGGCAGCGAGATCGAGATCGCGATGGGCCCGGACGCGCTGACCGGCTTCCTGTCGTGGCTGGAGTCAGCGCCTCCGGGCCGTTCCATTCCCTGGGCCAGCTAGGCGTTGCCGCCCGGCTTCCACAGGACGTCGCCGTCCGGGTTCGCGACGCGGGCCAGGATGAACAGCAGGTCGGACAAGCGGTTCAGGTACTTCGCCGTCAGGACGTTCGTGCGGTCCGCGTCGGCTTCCAGCAGGGCCCACGTGCTGCGTTCGGCGCGGCGGGAGATCGTGCGGGCCTGGTGCAGGAGTGCGGCTCCTGGGGTGCCGCCGTTGAGGATGAACGAGTCCAGTTTGCCGGTGCGGGCGTTGTACTCGTCGCACCAGCCCTCCAGCCGGTCCACGTACGCCTGCGTCACGCGCAGCGGCGGGTACTCCGGGTCGGGCACGATCGGGGTGCACAGGTCCGCGCCGACGTCGAACAGGTCGTTCTGCACCTTCTGGACGACGCCGTAGACGTCCTCGGCCAGTGCGCCGAGCGCCAAGGCGACGCCGAGGGACGCGTTGGTCTCGTCGACGTCCGCGTAGGCCACGATGCGCGGATCCGTCTTGGGGACGCGGGAGAAGTCGCCGAGCCCGGTGGTGCCGTCGTCGCCGACCCGCGTGTAGATCTTGGTGAGGTGAACCGCCATACCCGGCACTCTAGTTCGGTGATCCGCTCGGCGGCTGCGTTCCCGTTCGCGGAAGCGGAGGATGGGACCCGTGAACGCGTGGATCCAGACCCTGCTGCTGATCGCGGTGTTCGTGCTGTTGGCCGGGGTGCTGAGGTGGGCGTTCGGCAACGACCGCCGAGCCGTGCCGGACTACACGGGCGACGACTTCGGCCTGCTGAACGAGGTCGCCGTCGTCCCCACTGAAGAAGCCGCCCGCGTCCTGGCCAAGCGCTTGCGCACCGCGGGTATCAAGGCCACTTCCGTGCGGGGCAGCCAGCCGGGCGCGTTCCGGGTCATGGTGTTCCCGGTGGACGTCCCGGACGCGAAACTGCTGCTGCGGGACGTCTAGGCGAACGGGCGCCCACCGGGGGTGGACGCCCGTCCGGTCAAGCGGAGACGCGTTCGACGCTCGCGCCCAGCTTGCGGAGGTTCTCGACGAAGCCGGGGTAGCCGCGTTCGATGTGGAAGATCTCGTACACCTCGGTCGCGCCGTCGGCGCACAGGCCTGCCAGCACGAGGCCCGCGCCCGCGCGGATGTCCGACGCCCACACGGGGGCGCTGGAGAGGCGTTCGACGCCGCGGACGACGGCGTGGTGGCCGTCGGTGCGGGCGTCGGCGCCCAGGCGGATCATCTCCTCGATGAACCGGAACCGGGCCTCGAAGAGGTTCTCGGTGATCATCGAGGTGCCCTCGGAGACCGTGGACAGCGCGATGGCGAACGGCTGGTTGTCGGTCGCGAAACCGGGGTACGGCAGGGTGACGAAGTCGACCGACTTCGGGCGTTCCACCTGCACCACGCGGAAGCCCTCGTCCGGGCCGCCCTCGTAGGTGGTGACCTCGGCGCCCGCCATGCGGAGCTTCTCCAGCACGAGGTCGATGTGGTGCGGGTTCACGCCGCGGACGCGGATGTCGCCTCGGGTCATCGCGGCGGCGAACGCCCAGGTCGCGCCGACGATCCGGTCGCCGACGACGCGGTGGTCGGTCGGGTTCAGGCTGTCGACGCCGTGGACGGTCAGCGTGGACGTGCCCGCGCCCTCGATCTTCGCGCCCATGTCCTGGAGCATCAGGCAGATGTCGATGATCTCCGGCTCGCGGGCCGCGTTGTCGATCACCGTCGTGCCCTTGGCCAGCACCGCGGCCATCAGGATGTTCTCGGTCGCCCCCACGCTGGGGAAGTCCAGCCAGATCTGCGCGCCGTGCAGGCCCTCGGCGTTCGCGACGACGCAGCCGTGCTCGATCTCGGTGGTGGCGCCCAGCTTCCGCAGGCCGGCCTGGTGCATGTCCAGCGGTCGCGAGCCGATCGCGTCACCGCCGGGCAGCGCCACGACCGCGCGCTTGCAGCGCCCGACGAGCGGCCCGAGCACGCACACCGACGCGCGCAGCTTGCCCATCGCCTCGGAGTCGGCGCGGTGGTTCAGCTCGGCGGGCGTGGTGATGGTGACCACGTCGCCCTCGATGACCACGACGCACCCGAGGCTGCGCAGGACGTCCGCCATGAGCGGCACGTCCAGGATCTCCGGGCAGTTCGTGATCGTGGACGTGCCCTCGGCGAGCAGAGCCGCCGCCATCAGCTTCAACACGCTGTTCTTGGCCCCGACGACATCGACCTCGCCGACCAGGCGCGCCCCGCCGTGGACCCGGAAATGCTCACTCACCAAAGAACTCCTCAACCTTGCCCCTGATGGGCGATCCTACGGAGGTTCTGAATCGAGCCCGTGCCTGAGCCCCTTGGAGTGCGGGAAGGGCGGACGGGTTCCCCGGCGCTGAGACCCCGCCCACTGGTACCGATTCAGTGAGCAACGGCACGTGGACGGCGTGTTACTGGTCAGTACGCTACGGGCAACAACGTCGTCACCGGCCTCGGGAGGTTGTCTTGCCGTACCCGGCCGACCGCGAGCGCGACCGCCCGTGGGTCATGCGGACCTACGCGGGGCACTCGTCCGCCACCGCGTCCAACGAGCTGTACCGGCGGAACCTCGCCAAGGGCCAGACGGGCCTGTCGGTGGCGTTCGACCTGCCGACGCAGACCGGGTACGACCCCGACGACGAGCTCGCCAAGGGCGAGGTGGGCAAGGTCGGGGTGCCGATCTCGCACATCGGGGACATGCGCAGGCTGTTCGACGGGATCCCGTTCGACGGCGCGAACACGTCCATGACGATCAACGCGACGGCGATGTGGCTGCTCGCGCTGTACGTGAGCGTGGCCGAGGAGCACGGGGCCGACCCGAACCAGCTCGCCGGGACGACGCAGAACGACATCATCAAGGAGTACCTGTCGCGCGGGACGTACGTGTTCCCGCCCGGCCCCAGCCTGCGGCTGATCACGGACATGGTCGCGTGGACCGTGTCGAACGTGCCGAAGTGGAACCCGATCAACATCTGCTCGTACCACCTGCAAGAGGTGGGCGCGACGCCCGCGCAAGAGGTCGCGTACGCGATGTCGACGGCGATCGCCGTGCTGGACTCCGTCCGCGACTCCGGGCAGGTGCCGCCGGAGCGGTTCGGCGACGTGGTCGCGCGCATGTCGTTCTTCGTGAACGCGGGCGTGCGGTTCGTCGAGGAGATGTGCAAGATGCGGGCGTTCACCCAGCTCTGGGACGACATCACCCGCGAGCGGTACGGCATCACCGACCCGAAGCAGCGGCGGTTCCGGTACGGCGTGCAGGTCAACTCGCTGGGGTTGACCGAGGCGCAGCCGGAGAACAACGTGCAGCGGATCGTGCTGGAGATGCTGGCGGTGTCGCTGTCGCGCGACGCGCGGGCTCGGGCGATCCAGTTGCCCGCGTGGAACGAGGCACTGGGGTTGCCGCGCCCGTGGGACCAGCAGTGGGCGCTGCGGATGCAGCAGGTGCTGGCCTACGAGACGGACCTGTTGGAGTACCAGGACATCTTCGAGGGCTCGAAGGTGATCGAGGCCAAGGTCGCGGAGATCACCGCCGGGGCGCGCGAGGAGATCGACCGCGTGCAGGCCATGGGCGGCGCGGTCGCGGCCGTCGAGAGCGGGTACATGAAGTCCGCGCTCGTCAGCTCGCTGGCCGACCGGCGGCGCCGGGTCGAGTCCGGTGAGGACGTCGTGGTGGGCGTGAACAAGTTCGCCACGAGCGAGCCGTCGCCGTTGCAGGCCGAGGGCGCGAAGGCGATCGAGACGATCGACCCGATCGTCGAACTCCAGGCGGTGGAAGCGATCCGCGAGTGGCGGGCGGGGAGGGACGAGTCCCTGGTGGACTCGTCGCTCCAGGCGTTGCGCGCGGCGGCGAAGACCGACGCGAACCTCGTCGAGGTCACGATCGCGTGTGCCAAGGCCGGGGTCACGACGGGCGAGTGGTCGCAGGCGTTGCGCGAGACGTTCGGCGAATACCGGGCTCCCACCGGGGTTTCGGCCGCGTCGGCGTCGGGTGAGGCGGGCACGGAGATCGCGCGGGTGCGCGACCGCGTGCGGGCCACCGGCGAGGAGATCGGCGAACGGCTGCGGATCCTGGTCGGCAAGCCCGGCCTGGACGGGCACTCGAACGGGGCCGAGCAGGTCGCCGTGCGGGCTCGCGACGTCGGGTTCGAGGTGGTCTACCAGGGCATCCGGCTCACGCCCGCGCAGATCACGTCCGCCGCCGTGCAGGAGGACGTGCACGTGGTGGGGCTGTCGATCCTGTCCGGCTCGCACCTGGAGGTCGTGCCCGCCGTCGTCGACGGCCTGCGGGCCGCCGGTGCGGGAGATATCCCGGTCATCGTCGGGGGGATCATCCCGCCCGACGACGCCGAGAAGCTCAAGGAACGCGGTGTGGCCAGGGTCTTCACGCCCAAGGACTACGAGCTGACGCAGATCATGGACGAGATCGTCACGGTCGTCCGCGAGGCGCACGGGCTCACGTAGGGCAGATCTCGTCCAGCACCTCCTTGGTGCTGGTGATCTCGGCGAAGCCGCCGCCGCGCAGGTTCGCCACCGTGGCGGCGGTCAGCTGGTCGGCCGTGAGGCCTTCGAGGTCGAACGTGTAGGTGGCGTCGATCGGCACGACCACGCGGTAGCCGAGGTTGCCGCCGACGCGGGCGGTCGTCTCGACGCAGTGGTTGGTGGAGATGCCGACCACGGTGATGTCGGTGATGCCGCGCCCCTTCAGCCACGCGTGCAGGTCGACCTCGCCGTGGAACGCGGAGTTCACGGTCTTCGTGAACATCAGGTCCGGTTCCAGGCCGTCGAGTTCGGGCTTGAACGTGTTGCCGAGCGTGCCCGCCGCCAGCGGTGAACCGGGCTTGACCGAGTCGTGCCGCACCTGCACGACCGGGCCCTTCCAGGCCTGCACCAGCGCGGCGATGTTCGCCTCGGCGTCGGGGTTGTTGCGCGGACCCCAGAACTCCAGGTCGTCGAAGCCGCGCTGCACGTCGATCAGGATCAGAGCTGTCATGGGGTGAACTCTGGCCGTCGCAGCGCTGGTCAGGGGAGTGGCAAGAGCCGCGCGGTGCGGTACTTTCCTGCCATGCGCACCGTGGGCGTCCTGCTGCTGCCGGGGAGTCGGATCTTCGACGTGTCGGTGGTGAGCGAGGTGTGGGGGATCGACCGGACCGACTCGGCCGTGCCGCTGTTCGAGCTGCGGCTGTGCGCGCCGGACCGGGCGACGACCCGGCTCGCGCCGATCGGCGACCTGGCGGCCACGCACGGGTTGGACGGGCTCGCGGGGTGCGATCTCGTGCTGGTGCCGGGTCGAGGTGATCCGCTCGCGCCCGTGCCTCCAGCGGTGCTGGACGCGTTGCGCGGGTACACCGGCACGGTCGCCGGGTTGTGCTCGGGGTCGTTCGTGCTGGCGGCCGCCGGGCTGCTCGACGGGCGGTCGGCCACCACGCACTGGCGGATGCTGGACGAGTTGACCGCCGCCGCGCCGCGGGCGGTGGTGCGGCGGGACGTGCTGTTCACGTCGGACGACCCGGTGTACACGTCGGCCGGGGTGCTGGGGTGCGCCGACCTGTGCCTGCACCTCGTGCGGCGGGACCACGGGGCCGAGGTCGCGGCGACGATCGCGCGGCGGATGGTCATGCCGCCGGTGCGGGAGGGCGACCAGCGGCAGTACGCGGAAGCGCCGGTGCCCCGCCGGGTGGTCAAGGCCGGGATGGCGTCCACAGTGGACTGGGCGGTGTCGAGGTTGGCGGACCCCATCGGGGTGGGGGACCTGGCCGAGCACTCCGGGTTGAGCGAGCGGACGTTCCACCGGGCGTTCGTGGAGGCCACCGGGAGCACGCCGGGGCGGTGGTTGCAGGTGCAGCGGGTGCGGTTGGCGCAGCGGTTGCTGGAGACGACGGACCTGCCGGTGGACCGGGTGGCCGAGCGGTCGGGGCTGGGGACGTCGGCGAACCTGCGGCGGCGGTTGCGGGCGGAGTTGGGGGTCGGGCCGGACGCCTACCGGCGGACGTTCCGCGTGGCGGTCTAGGCGGGGCTACGGTCGAGGGTATGGCCGACTACCAGCACCTGATCGTTGTCGAGACCCCGGACGTCGTGCGCATCACGATGAACCGTCCGGCCAAGCGGAACTCGTTGTCGTTCTCGCACCTCACGGAGTTGTTGGCGGCGTTCCACGCGGCGGCGGGCAGTGGAGCGTCCGGGATCGTGCTCGGAGGGGCGGGGCCGGTGTTCTCGGCCGGGCACGACTTCGAGGACGTCGCGGCTCGGGACCTGGACGGGGTTCGGGAGTTGCTGACGTTGTGCACGGACTTGATGCGGACGATCGAGTCGGTGCCGCAGGTGGTGGTGGCGCGGGTGCACGGGTTGGCCACGGCCGCCGGGTGTCAGCTGGTGGCGTCCTGCGATCTCGCGGTGGCGGCCGAGGAGGCCGGGTTCGCGTTGCCTGGCGGGAAGGCCGGGTGGTTCTGCCACACGCCCGCGGTGCCGGTGGCGCGGGCCGTCGGGCGGAAGCGGTTGATGGAGATGGCGTTGACCGGGGACGTGGTCGACGCCGTGACGGCTGAACGGTGGGGGTTGGTGAACCGGGTCGTGCCCGCCGCCGAGTTGGACGCGGCCGTGGACGAGTTGCTGGCGCGGGCCACGAGGGGGAGTCGGGCCAGCAAGGCGGTGGGGAAGCAGACGTTGTACGCGCAGCTCGACCGGCCCGAGGCCGACGCGTACGCCATCGCGGTCGAGGTGATGGCCGCCGCGGCGCAGACGCCCGCGGCGGTGGAGGGGCGGGCGGCGTTCCTGGAGAAGCGTCCGCCGGTCTGGACGGATTAAACTTTGACAGTGCTTATATAAGTGCTGTTACGATCGCCCGGTGAACGATCCCACCGAGGTGAGCCACTGGGGTCCGCTGCGGCTGTTGCTGGCGGGCATGGACGACGACATCGAGCTGCTCTACCGCGAGGCGCGGGTCGAGGGGCTCAAGCCGAACTGGGTGATGGAGCTGATCCGGCTGCACGTGCGCGGCCCGATGACCATCACCGAGTTGGCCGACTCCGTGGAGCGGACGCACTCCGCGCTGAGCCAGAAGGTGGCCGCGATGCGGGCCGCCGGGTTCGTGGCGACCGGGAAGGGGCCGGACGGGCGCAGCAAGCTGGTCCTGCTGACGCCCAAGGCCGAGGCGATCGTGGGGCGGCTGGCGGCCGAGTGGCGCGCCACCGAGGAGGCGGTCGCGGAGATCGAGGCCGAGCTGCCCTACCCGTTGACGAGGGTGGTCGCGGACATCGCGGCACTGCTGGAGCGCAAGAGCTTCCACGACCGGATCGCCGAGAAGCTGGCCGACGACGAGGCCTGGTCGTGAAGCTGCTGCTGGACGTGGAACCGTTGCGGCTGCCGGTGTTCCGGCGGTTGTTCGTGGGGCGGGTGTTCTCCGGGTTCGGCACCCAGATGACCCTGGTCGCCGTCATGTTCCAGGTGTGGGACACGACCGGCAGCACCGTGTGGACCGGGGCCGTGGGGTTGGCGCAGGCCGTGCCGATCATCGTGTTCGGGCTGTTCGCCGGGTCGCTGGTGGACCGGGTCGACCGGCGGCGGTTCTACCTGATCACGCTGGTGGGACAGGCCGCGTGTTCGGTCCTCCTTGTGGTGCAAGGGTTCTTCGGGCACCTGCCGGTCGTCGGCGTGCTGGCGATCGTGGCGGTGCAGTCGTGCTTCGTGGCCGGGGGCGGGCCCGCGTCGCGGACGTTCCTCCCCCGGTTGTTGCCCCCAGGGCAACTCGCGGCCGGATTGGCGTTGAACCGGATCGCCTTCCAGGGGTCGATGCTGCTGGGGCCCGCGCTGGCCGGGCTGCTGCTGGGGTGGGTCGGGGTCGGCGGGTGCTACCTGGTGGACGTCATCGCGTTCGGACTGGCCTTCTACGGGGCTTTCGGGCTGCCCGAGATGCTGCCGGACGGGGAGCTGTCCCGGCCGGGGCTGCGCGGGGTGGCGGACGGGCTGGTGTTCCTGGTGCGGGCGCCGGTGGTGCGCGGGGCGTTGCTGACGGACTTGGCCGCCATGGTGCTGTCGATGCCGATCAGCCTGTTCCCGCTGGTCAACGCCGAGAGGTTCGGCGGGGACCCGCGCACGTTCGGGCTGTTCCTCACGGCCATCGCCGTCGGAGGGGTGGTGGCGTCGGTGTTCTCCGGGGTGTTCACGAGTTCCGCGCGGCCCGGCGTGGTGATGCTGGTCGGGTCCGTGGGGTGGGGCGTGTCGTTGGCGTTGTTCGGGGTGGCCTCGAACCCGTGGGTGGGGTTGGGGTTCCTGGTGCTGGCCGGGGTCTCGGACACGATGTCGGTGGTGTCGCGCGGGGCGATCATCCAGCTGCACACGCCCGACTCGATGCTGGGACGGGTGGCCGCCGCCGAGCAGATCGTCGGGCAGGCCGGACCGGACGTGGGCAACATGCGGGCCGGCCTGGTGGCCGGTGCGACCTCGGGGACGTTCTCGCTGGTCAGCGGGGGACTGCTGTGCGTGGCGGCGGTCGCGCTGGTCGGTGCGTCCACGCCCGCGCTGCGGAAGGCTCAGGCACCGGTGTAGTTGCGGTAGCGGAGCAGGACGCGGTCGACGAGCGGGCCCGCCGCGCCGGTGTAGCGGGCCGGGTCGAGCAGGTCGTCGAGGTCCACGTCGTCGAGGTCCGGGAGGGTGCGCAGGACCTCGCCGAGCGTGCGGCCGGTGCTGAACGCGTCGAAGGAGGCCTTGGTGAGCAACGACTTCGACCTCGCCTTGCCCAGGACAGGGGTCAGGGCGACGGCCAGGCGCTCGGCGACGATCGCGCCACGGGTCAGGTCGACGTTGGCCAGCATCCGGTCCGGGTGGACCTCCAGGCCCTCGGCGAGTTCGGCGGCGGTGAAGGCCGCGCCGCCCGCCAGGCGCAGCGCCTCGCGCAACGCCTGCCACTCGGCGTGCCACGCGCCCGCCGGGCGTTCGTCCTCGGCGAGCATGGACTGCGCCAGCACGAGCGCCAGCGCCGGGACCTGGCGGGCGGCCGACACGATGAGCGTGGCCAGCACCGGGTTGCGCTTCTGCGGCATCGCCGACGACGCGCCACGGCCCTCGGCCGCCGGTTCGGCGACCTCGCCGATCTCCGTGCGGGACAACGTCTGCACGTCCAGCGCGAACTTGCCGAGCGCGCCCGTGACGAAGCTCAGCACCGCGCCCAGGTCCGCGATCGGCGTGCGGACCGTGTGCCACGGCAGCACCGGTTCGGCCAGGCCCAGTTCCTCGGCGAACGGGCCGATCAGCTCCACGCCACCCAACGGCAGCCCGCCTTCGAGCTTGGCGAACTCCCCGTACGCGGCCAGGGTTCCGGCCGCTCCGCCCAACGACGCGGGCAGGCCCGCCGAGGCGACGGACCGCACGCGGGCCAGGGCGTCCAGCACCAGTTGCAGCCACCCCGCCGCCTTGAGCCCGAACGTCGTGGGCACGGCGTGCTGCGCCAGCGTCCGCCCCGCCACCAGCGTGTCCCGGTGCTCCTCCGCCACGGCGGCCAGCGCCGCCGCGACCCGGCTCAGGTCAGCGTCCACCTGCGCGAGCACCCGGCGGGCGATCAGCATCGCGGCGGAGTCCAGCACGTCCTGGCTGGTGGAGCCGCGGTGCACGTGCTCGGCCGCTTCCGGGTCCACGGCGGCCACCACGGCGGTGAACGCGGGCACCAGCGCCACGACGGGGTTCGCCGCCGCGCGGGACGCGCGGGCCAGCGCGACGACGTCCAGGCCGTCCGCGTCGGCCGACTTCGTGATCACGTCGGCGTAGGCGGTCGGCATCAACCCCAGCCGCGCCTGCGACCGGGCCAGTGCCGCCTCGACCTCCACCATCGCCCGCAACCACGCCTCGTCGCACGTCGCCGCCTCGGCCGGGGTGCCCGACCAGGTCGGTGCCAGCAGGCCGGAATCGGTGCCGCTCAAGCGTTCACGCTCCTGTACTGGGGGTGGACGGTCAGCACGGCGCGGGCGATGGCGTCGGCGTCCTCCAGGGTGACCGAGCCGACGCCGGGGCGGATGCCCGCGGCCGTCACCCAGTGCACGCCCTCGGTGGGGACGCCGAACGCGAACCGCGCCGGGTGCGCCGCGCCCGTGCGGTCGATCAGGCGGTAGGGGCGCTCGGTCACGGCGAGGCCGCCGCTCTCGTAGTCGCCCACGTGGTACGGCCGGGACCGGCCGGTGGTGAGCAGGTAGCGCAGCAGCGGGTTGGCGCTGCGCCGCAGGTCGACGTCCGGCAGCCGGGCCTCGACGAGGCCGCGGCAGCGGACGGGCGGGCCGGGCACGGTCTCCGAGTCGACCAGGAACACGCCGTCCGCGGTGGAGCGGCGGATCCGGACGCGCGGGCCGACGACGTGCAGCACGCCGGCCTCCACGAGCGCGATCATCTCCTCGATCCGCCGCACGGGCGGGCCGATCGAGGTGAACGCGTTGAGCGGGTTGTACCAGCCCTCCAGTTCGTCGCGGTAGGAGTCGCCGTCGATGCCGCCGTGGTCGACGACCAGGCGGATCTCGTTGCGCAGGTCCCGCAGCACGTCCAGCGCGGACTTGAGCGGGCTGGACAGGTTGCCGAGCCGGGCCTCCCGCACGTCGTGGCGCAGGTGGTCCAGCAGCCACGCGCGGAAGTCGTCGCGGTCGGAGAACACCCGGTCGCCCTGCGGGCGTTCGACGCGGTCCCAGTCCCAGCGCTCGGTGATCCCGTGCCGGGCCAGCAGGGACTCGTCGTCCGCCGGGTTTCCCTCCACGAAGGACCGGAGGAACTCCTCGGCCGCCGGTCCGTTGAGCAGCAGGCAGTAGTAGACCGCGCGGACCTCGCGGTCGACCAGCGGCCACACCGCGTCGCGGAAGCCGACCGGCTCGCCGGACTCGGACCGCTTGCGCAGCCCCGCGATCACCGTCTCGGTGAGGAAGTACGGCTGGTGCCTGCCGTGCGGGCCCTTCTGGTTCTCGCCGCGCGCGTGGTACGGGATCCCGCGCCGGGAACCCACGTGCAGCACGGGTTCCCGGCCGGACGGGCGGTAGCGCAGGCCGTCGCCGACCCGCTCGAACACGCCGCCGCGGCCGACCGTCAGCAGTGCCAGGTAGTCGAAGAAGTTGAGCCCGATGCCCCGCACCGCCACGGCCATGCCGGGGGTGATCGCGGACAGGTCCACGTCGGCCGGGTTCGCCGGTTCGACGTGGGCGAGCTTGTGCCGCCGGGCGAACCGGCGGCTCTCCTCCTGGTCTCGGCTGCGGGCCAGCGGGCCGTGGCCCAGCGCCAGCACCACCGCGTCCAGGCCGGTCAGGCGCGTGCCGTCGAGCAGCGTCACGGTCTGCCGCCCGTCCGCGGTGTCGTCGACCGCGACCGCCGTGCCCGAGTGGACCCGCACCGCCACCGACGCCGGCGCGGTGGCGACCAGGTGCCGGAACACCCACGCCAGGTACCGGCCGTAGAACGCCCTGGTCGGGTAGTCGTCCGGGCCGAGCGCCGCGGCCTGCTCCGGGTCGCCGCCGTCCGCGCCCAGCCGCGCCCACTCGTACAGGCTCGGTCCGGGCACGACGGGTCCCACGCAGGGCACGCTGTCGTCGGTGAACAGGCTGATCTGCGAGGCCACCGTGTTCATCAGCAGGTGGTCGGACTGGTGGGTGCGCCACACCCCGCCCGGCCCCGGCGGGAACGGGTCCACGACGTGCACCTCGACCGGGGGCCCGTCGTCGGCGTTGGCGAGGATCCGTTCCAGCACGGAGGTCCCGCGCGGTCCGGCGCCGATCAGGCAGATCCGCAGCGCCGCGCTCATCCGGACGCCAGTCCCCGCCGCCACGACACCGTCGGCTTCCAGCCCAGCTCGGCCCGCGCCCGGTCCGTCCGCGCGCCGCGCATGGCCGTGAGCTGGTGGTGGGTGAACCAGCCCAGCACCTTCTCGGCGATGTCGCCGGGCAGCACCCGCGGCGGGGGAGCCCCCAGCATCCGCGCGTACTCCGGCAGCCACGTCGACCCCTCCGCGGGCTCGTCGTCGGCGATGTTGAAGACGCCCGTGACCTCGCTGTCCACCGCGGCCAGCGCGGCCAGCGCCGCGTCCTGGACGTGCACGAACGACGTCACGCCGGTCGCCGACTCGGGGATCGGCATCTTGCCCCGCCCGACCCGCGCGCCGAACGGGCCGTCCGGGTCGTACTGGGTCTGCGCGCCGAACAGCGTGCCGTAGCGCAGGATCGTGCCCGCGATGTCCGGCGTGCCGAGCACCAGCCGTTCCATCTCGGCCACGGCCTGCACGGTCCGCGCCCACGTCGGGTCCGGCGCGTCCAGGTACAGCGGCGCGTCCTCGTCCAGCACGGGCGCGCCGAGCGGGGCCGTGGCGAACGAGATGCCCTGCACCACGAGCTTGCCCGCCCCGGCCTCCCTGGCCGACACGATCAGGTTCGCGGTGCCCTCGGTGCGCAGCCGCGCCGTGGCCTCCAGCGCGTCCGCGCTCATCTGCCGCAACGCGGTCAGCTGGTGCACCACGACGTCCGGCCGCGCGGCGCGCAGCGCGATCCGCACCGCCACCGGGTCCAGCGCGTCCGCCACGACGACCTCGTCCGCGTCGACGGCCTTCGCCTCGTCGCGGACCAGCGCGACCACGTGGTGGCCCCTGGCCTTCAGCAGCGGCAGCAACGCGCCCCCGATGAGCCCGGTGGCCCCGGCTACGACGACCCGCATGACCTCAGTCCCCTTCCGGCGCGACGCGCATCAGGAACCGGCACGCCGCGTCCCCGTGCCGCAGGCACCCGGTCGAGCAGTTCTCCGCCAGCACCACGCCCAGGCCGTCCGACCACCCGGCGTGCACCTCGGTGCACGGGCACTCGTAGCCCTCCAGCGAGCCCGCCATCCGGACCATGGTGACCGCGAAGTTCTGCCGGATGACGATCTCGACGAGGTCCTCGTCGACGATGGCGGACTGGATGTCCCGCAGCTCGCGCGGGAACGTCTTGTCGGCGCACATCTCGTAGCGCTGCCGCAGCTCCTCCATGTCCCGCGCGGGTTTCCCGCCGAAGTGCCGCCGCACCTTGCGGCCGATGCCGGTGGCCACGTACCGCAGCGCCTCGGCGTTGACCTCGTTGGCGGCGGCGTGCCCGAACCGCTTCGCCACGCCCTGGTACCAGCGGGCGTCGTGCAGCCACCACGAGCGGTAGACGTCCATCATCTCCGCGCGGGTGGTGGTGTCGATCTCCTCGATCGCGGTCATCCCCGTCCTCCACCGGCGAGCTGTTCCTGGAACCGCTCGCGCATGAGCCGCTTGAGCACCTTGCCGGTCGCGCCCTTGATCACGTCGGTCGCGTCCATTCGCAACGCCCGCGTCAACGGCGGGAAACCTTTGGCGCGCAACGTCTCGTTGACGAGTTCCGTCCACTTGACATCGTCCGTGCCGTCGTCGTCCGCGAGCTGGAGCAGCACGTACGCGTCCGCCACGCCGTCGCCGTCCCAGTCCGCCCGCACGCCCTCCGGGGCCACGCCGACGACCGTGCAGTCCGCCAACGCGGGGAGCTGCGCCAGCAGCAGTTCCTCCGTGCGGGTGCTGAAGACGATGCCCTCGGCCGTCCGGATCGCGTCCGGCGCGCGGTCGAGGTGGTAGAAGTTGCCCTCCTCGTCCCGCACGGACAGGTCGCCGGTCAACCAGTAGCCGCCGAGCCGCAGCCGGTGGAACGTCAGCGAGTCGTTCCAGTAGCCCGGCGTCAGCGTGGGCGAGCGCACGCCGAGCCTGCCGACCTCGCCGGGCGGCAGCGGTTGGCCGTCCTCGGACAGCACCGCGGCCTCGGCGAAGCTGATCGGCTTGCCGATGCACCGCCCGTACGCCGTGCTGCCGGGCTTGTGGCCGTTGTGGAAGATCGAGTAGCCGGTCTCCGACGAGCCGAGGCCGTCGGTGAACACCGAGCCGGGCACCCGGACGCGCTGGAAGTCCTGGTTCACCTCCAGGTGGCTGCCCTGCGCGATCAGCTCCCGGACGTGGGCCTCGTGGGCCGCGTCGCCGGTGTTGTACCAGGCCTCCACGCTCTCCAGGTCGCGCGCGGACAGGTCCTCCGCGGCCATCTCGCCGTACGTGCCCGCGAACGCGAAGATCGTCGTGGGGTGGAACTCCTCCGCCGCGTCCAGCACGTCGATCCCGCGCTGGCTGGACAGCAGCTTCACCGGCGAGCGCAGCAGCAGGCCGAACATCATCACCGACATCGCCGCGTTGTGCGAGCCCGGCAGCGCCACCAGCAGCCTGCCCATCGAGCCGCCGACCGACAGCCGCAACCGGTGCAGCTGGGCGTACAGCAGGGTTTGGTGGGTGTGCGGCACGGCCTTGGGCATCCCCGTCGTGCCCGACGAGTGCGAGATGATGATCGGGTCCGTCGAGTGGTGCCGGTACGGGTAGGACTCCGGCAGCGGCCCGGCCGCGGTGATGTCCTCGGCGGTCACCAGGAACCCGAGGTCGAGGTCGCCGTCGGCGAGCGTCGGGCGGTGCTCGACGTCGGCCACCGCGCCGACCGCGCCCTGGCGGCGGACGTACTCGCGGGCGATCTCCGGGCGCAGGTTGCCGTTGACGAACGACGGGATCGCGCCCAACGACGTCAGCGCCAGGAAGTTGACCGCGAACTCGGTGCTGGAGCGGGTCTGGATGGCGACGGGGTCACGGGGCCGCACGCCCTGGGCGTGGAACCAGGAGGCGTAGACCTCGACGGCGGCGTGCAGCTCGCCGAGCGTGAGCACCGCGGGGTGGCTCCCGTCGGGGGCCCGCCAGGTGCCGTCGGTCCACAGCACCTCCTCCTCCATGTCCCGGCCGTAGGCCTTCATCCGGTGGATGACGTTGCCCGCGCCGAGGTCCGCGTCGGACAGGATCCGCGCGCGTTCCGCCTTGGTGATCATGGTGTGGACCCTTCGTCTCGGACGGCCAGGTGCCGTAGGTCGTGCCCGCCGCCGTCGGGCGGGGTGTCGCGGTCGACCCACACGGCGACCGCGAAGTCCTCGGTGGGCGGCTCGAGGTCCAGCTCCCCCAGCGCGGCGGTGGTGCGGTCGTTCCCGGTCAGCTCCACGCCGACGACGAGGACTCGGTCGAGTTCTGGGTCGTCCAGCAGGACGGCCGCGGCGTCGAGCAGCGCGGACCCGAGGTCGGCGGTCGCGGACAGCGCGACCAGCGGCCCGGTGACGCCGAACTCCTTGCTCAGCCAGCCGAGGACGGCGTTCGGCGTGGCCTGCATGAACAGCAGCGGGTTGCCGACCTGCCCGCCGACCATCAACGTGCTGGCCAGGTCCGTCGTGGTCGAGTCGCCGACGACGCTGCCGAGCACGATCGCGGTCCGCGCGCCGTCGCCCGGCCGGTCGACCAGGCACCGGTGCGCGACCGCGTTGACCAGGGGGTTGAACGCCGACTCGATGAACCCCGGCACCGGGTCGGCGCTGCTCGCGGTGGTCATCGGCGCTCCAGCACGAGCGCGGTGTTGGCCCCGCCGAACGCCGCGTTCACGCTCAGCGCCCGCCGGACGTCGGCCTGCCGCGACCGGTTCGGCACGAGGTCGAGGTCGCACTCCGGGTCGGGCGCGGTCAGGTTCGCGGTCGGCGGCAGCACGCCGTCGGCCAGCGCCAGCAGCGTGATCACGAACTCCACGACCCCGGCGGCCTCCAGCAGGTGGCCGGTCGTGCCCTTGGTGGAGCTGACCGGGACCCGGTCGGCCCGCGCGCCGAACACCGACCGCAGCCCTCGGGTCTCGGCCGGGTCGTTGTGCTTGGTGGCCGTGCCGTGCGCGTTCACGTAGTCGACCCGCAGGCCGTCCGGATCGCCCGCGCGGCGCAGCGCCCGCTTGGCCGCCGCGGCGAGTCCCGCGCCCTCCGGGTGCGGCCGGGCGATGTGGTGCGCGTCGGACCCAGCGCCCCAGCCGACCACGGCCGCCAACGGTCGCGCGCCCCGGCGTTCCGCGGCCGTGGCCGACTCCAGCACCACGGTCGCCGCGCCGTCGCCGAGCAGCAGCCCGTCGCGGTCCGCGCTGAACGGCCGCACCACGCCGCCGCGCGACAGCGCCCTCCCCGAGTCGAACTTGGCGAAGTTCTCCTCCTCCACCAGGTACGCGCCCGCGCACACGGCCGACGCCAGCCGTCCGGACGCGATCTGGTGGCAGGCGTGGATGATCGCCGTCGCCGAGGCCACGCAGGCGTTGGTGAACGCCAACCGCTGCCCCGTCGCGCCGAGCCGCGCGGCCAGCAGGTCCGCCTGCCGCGCGGGCACCGTGTCGGCCACCTCCACGCCCGCCTCGCCACGCCGGAACCGGGTCAGCGCCGCGAAGTCGCCCGCCGTCCCGACCAGCACGGCCGTGTCGTCGCGCGCGGCCAGCCCGGCCATCCCCACGGCCTCGTCGGCGCACTCGCCGAGCACGTCCCGCAGCGCGTCGGGCTTGTCGCCCCCGGTGGTGGCGGCGAACGAGGTCCGGTACGGGCCGGTGTCGAACCGCGTGGTGGGGGCGAACGACGGCAGGCCGCCGAACACCCCTCGGCGGACCGCGTCGGCGCCCTTGCCGAACGCCGTCCGCACCCCGAACCCGGTCACCACCACCTCAGCCATCGACGGGCTCACCCGCCTGGACGCGGACGAGGTAGTCGGTGATGCCGCGCAGCGAGCCGAACGCGGTGAGCTGCTCGTCGTCCGGCTCGATCACCAGGTCGTACCGGGTGCCGAGCTGGTGCAGGAACCACACCAGCCCCAACGAGTCCAGGGCCAGCTCGGCGTCCTCGTCGAGGTCGGCGGGCAGCTCCGGGAAGATCTTGGGGTCGGACAGCAGCTCCCGCACCACGTCCGTGGTGATCTCCACGCGCGTCGTCATGCTGTGGCGCCCCGCTCGACGATGTCGGCCGCCAGTTCGCCGAGGGTCATCGCGCCGAGCGGCTCGATGTCGGTCTCCGGGAACTGCACGTTGAACCGCCGCTCCAGCCGCATGGTCAGCTCGATCAGGCTCAGCGAGTCCAGGTCGATGCCGCCGCTGCCGAGCGGGCTCTCCACGCCGACCTCGTCCGGCGCGATCGGGTGGTTCATGTCCTTGACGACCGTGGTGACGATGAAGTCGCGGATCTCGTTCTCGAGCGTCGGCATCGGCCAACCCCTTCTGCGGTGGGAAATCAGGACGGTCCGGGAACGGCGCTCCGCAGGGTCTGCGTGCGCCGGATCAACTTCCCGTTGGGGGTGCGGGGGAGCGCGGGCAGCACCCGGATCAGCCGCGGCACCTTGTAGGCGGCCAGCCGGTCGCGGCACCAGCCCGTGAGCTCGCCCGCGCCGGGACCGCCCTCCTCGGCGGACACGTACGCCTCGATCGACTCGGCGTGGATCACCACGACGTCGGTGATCCGCGGGTGCTGGCGCAGCACGGACTCGACCTCGACCAGGTCGACCTTCAGCCCGCCGATCACCACCAGCGAGTCGCTGCGGCCCAGCAGGCTCACGGCCCCGTGCTCGTCTTGTACGGCCCGGTCGTGGGTGCGGAACCACGTGTCGACATATCTATCCACATCGGACCCGCGGAGGTAGGGAGAACCCTCCGGGAGTTCGACTTCCAGCTCGCCTTCGTTGACGCGCAATGTGATCCCCGGCGCTGCGTTGCCGACGGCCGGGCGCGCATCGCCGCTGACGTCCATCGCGATCACGCCGGTCTCGGTCGTGCCGTAGGACTCGCCGAGGCCGACGCCGAACCGCTCCCGGAACGCCTCCGCGACCCCGGCGGGCATCAGCTCGCCGCCGGACACCGCCGCCCGCAGGGACGGCAGCGCCGGCACGGTCTTCGCCGTGGTCAGCAGCTCGTAGTGGAACGGCGTGCCGAAGATCGCGTGCACGTCGTGGCGCTCGGCCGTGGCCAGCACGTCCTTGGCCGACAGGCGTGGCGTGAACACCGCGGCCACACCCGCCGCCAGCGAGTGCAGCAGCCCGGCGATCAGCCCGAAGCTGTGGGCGGTGGAGCTGAGCAGCAGCACCCGTTCGCCCGCCTTGGGCATCCCGGCGATCCGGGTGAACCGCTCGACCTCCGCGGCCAGCGCCGCGGGGGTCCGGCCGATCACCTTCGGCTGCCCGGTCGACCCCGAGCTGAACTGGACCAGCCGGTGGTCCGTCGTGGCCCGCTCACCGTCGCGGTGGTGCTTGGTGACGACCTCGTACGTCGGCTGGAACGCCATCGCGAACCGGCCGCCCGCGGTCGCGCGGACGGTGAACTCGGGGCGGCACAACGATCGCAGCGCCTCGACCTCCGGCGGCGCGAACCGGTGGTCGACCAGCATCACCTGCGCGCCCAACGACCACAGCGCGAACACGACCTCCACCTGGGTGCGGCTCGACGGCACCTGCACGAGGACCGTCGACCCGTCCCCGATGCCGAACCCGGCGAACACCCTGGCCTCGGCGGCGACGGATTCGCGCACCTCGGCCCGGTCCACCACGCGCTCGTCGTGCACGAGGTAGGGCAGGTCGCCGGGGTGGGCGTCGAACAGGGCTTCCAGGAGGGCCCGCATCAGCTCTCCTTGCAGAATTCGCCGATCGGGATGCCCACGTGCCGCTGGTCGGTCGCCAGGTAGCCGAGCAGCTCGTCGCCCTGCTGGAGCTCGGTGACGTTGCGGACCTTGCCGCCGGGGCCGAGCAGCCGGACGTGCCAGTCGTCCTGCACGGTCAGGCTGACCACGACGCCGTCCACGGAGTGCGCGGTGATGCTGAGCAGCGGCCGGGACTCCAGCTTCGACCGGCCGACCACGACCCGGCGGGTGCGGCCCTCGGAGTTGACCGCGAGGACCGTGCTGCCGGAGTGCAGTTCGCTGAGGTAGTTGGTGCGGTTCTCCGGGCCGAGCACGTACGAGTGCAGCGCGCCCGCGTTGACCCGGAACGGGCGGGTCGGCATGTAGGGCAACGGGTGCGTTTCGCTGCACGACAACAGGAAGCCGGTCGAGAAGGAGCCGACGAGGATGCCCTCGTCCTCCTCGAAGTGCGTGCAGGTGTCGACGCACACCCGGTCGCCGAGGCCGTGGTGCTCGATGCGGTCGACGATCAGCGTGGCCAGCTCCAGCTTCGGGCTGGTCGCCTCCAGCATCCGGCTCAGCGCGAACACCTCGGTCGCGTCCTTCGGCGCGAGCATCACGCCCTCGGAGCCGCGCTCCAGCACGTCGACCACGATCGACGCCTCTTCGATGTCGCCGCAGACCGTGAACAGCTTGCCGGGCGCGCGGTCGGCCGCGGCCAGCACGATCTCCAGGGGGATCTTGGTCGGGTCGGCGAACCGCACCACGCTGTAGGGCAGCGCGACGGCGGCGGCGCAGGCGAGTTGGAGGGTGCGGTCGTCGTGCACGTCCACCCACGCGGCCGCGTTGTCGCGGTCGCCGGTGGCCAGCACGAGCGCGTCCAGCTCGGCCTGGTCGGCGACGACCGTGGCGCTGATGCCGGTCGTGAAGGCTCCGTCTTCCAGGTCCCCACCGATCAGCACGCTCGCGATCGTCGGGGGCAGGGTCGCCAGCACGGCGGGGTCGTCGGACACGAGCCCGTGCAGCCGGGAGTGGATGGCGGCGTCCACGACGCCCTCCACGTGCTGCGGGGCCACGGTGCGGAGGTCGATCCAAGCGAGCGTCACAGGGCACCTGTCGTCATCGTCGTCGGGATTCGGGAGAGGTCTGCTCGGGTGGAGCTGTGCACGACCGCGGCCAGCCTGGCGACGAGCGACGCCGGGTTGGCGGAGGTGAAGACCTTGCGGCCCACCGCCAACCCCGCGCAGCCCGCGTCCATCAGCTCGGTGGCGTAGGCGACGAGGTCCGAACCGTCGGTGGGGCCACCGGCCGCGAGCACCGGGACCGGCGAGTTCGCCACGACCTCCGCCATCCGGCGGGTGGGCACGGTGACCGAGGTCTTCACCAGGTCCGCGCCCAGGTCGGCGGCGATGTTCACCACGTGCGCCAGCAGCGCCGGGTCGTGCGGGTCGACGATCCGCGGCCCGCGCGGGTAGATCATGGCGATCAGCGGCAGCCCCCAGGCCTCGCACGCCGTCGCGACCGTCCCGAGGTCGGTGAGCTGGCGCTCCTCGGTGTCGGACCCGATGTTCACGTGCACGCTGACCGCGTCGGCCCCCAGCCTCAGCGCGTCCTCCGCCTCGCCGACGAGCACCTTCGCGTTGGTGTCGGCGGCGTGGGCGGTGCCCGCGCTGAGGTGCACCACGAGCGCGCAGTCGGCCAGGATCTCCGGCGGCACGAGCCTGGCCCGTCCCTTGTGGACGATGATCGCGTCGGCCCCGCCCGCCACGAGGTCGCGGAGCAGGTCGTGCCAGCGGTCGTAGGGCACGACCGGTCCGTCGGACACGCTGTGGTCCAGCGGGACGAACAGGTGCCTCCCGTCGTTCGCCGAGGACAACCGGCGCATGCGGAATAGCTTCCCGGTATTCGTCATGCCGTCTACACCTCCTTTTCGAGAACTTGTCCTGCGAAGGAAGTGAATGAAAAGTCAATGTCGCCAGGCTAGCCACGGCCGTCTGCGGCGGACAAATAACTCTTGTCGATAACCCGCCAGTTATGGCGGTTCACGATGCATTCGCGACCGATTTTGACCGTGTTCACACACGTCGAGGCGTACCGCCGTTCGGGCGCATTCACGTTCGTGTCGGACCTCTAAGAACTTTCTCATTTTTTCGTGGCAGATTCGCCGGTGTTCCGATCGACGGGCTCGACGCAGAGCGGGAGGTCGCCTTGAGCGATTCGACGGATCCGGTGCACCTGGTCGTGGCCTGCCACGACGGGCGCGGCCACACCGGGAAGCTCGCCGCCGCCGTGCGGCAGGGCGCCCGCGGCGTCGCGGACACCGACGTCGTGTCGATCGCGGTCGACGAGATCACCCCTGAGCAGTGGTTCCAGCTCGACGACGCGGACGCGGTGATCTTCGGGGCCCCGACCTACATGGGGTCGGCGTCGGCCGCGTTCCACGCCTTCGCGGAGGCGAGCAGCAGGCGGTGGCTGACGCGGCGTTGGCAGGACAAGCTCGCCGCCGGGTTCACGAACTCGGGCGCGAAGGCGGGCGACAAGTCCGGCACCCTCGGATACTTCACCACGTTCGCGGCCCAGCACGGAATGGTGTGGGTGAACCTGGGACTGCGTTCCGGGTGGAACTCCACCAAGGGCAGCGAGGACGACTTGAACCGATTGGGCTACTCGCTCGGCGTCGCCGCGCAGTCCAACATCGACGAAGGGCCCGAACGGATGCACAAGGCCGATCTGGACACCGCCGAATACCTGGGCCGAAGGGTGGCCACGTACGCGCGGATCGTCGTCGAGGGCAAGAGGGCGCTGGCACTGTGAAAAGGGTTTCGGACCTCTCCGGCACCGAGGAGGGGCGCGTTCGGCCCACGCGGACGTGGGCGGTCGTCGCGGTCGCGGTCGCCGCGCACATGCTGCTCTGGCTGGACAACTCCATCCTCAACATCGCGCTGGAGACGCTTGCCGACCCGGTGCGCGGCCTCGGCGCGAACGCGGGCGAGCTTGCCTGGGCCAGCAGCTCGTACTCGCTGGTCCTGGCCTCGGCGATGTTCGCGGGCGGCGCGCTCGGCGACCGCTACGGCCCGCGCGCCACGCTGTTCGCGGGCCTGCTGGTGTTCTCGGCCGCCTCGGCGTTCGCCGCGTTCAGCGGGAGCGCGCTGGAGCTGATCGTGACGCGCGGCCTGATGGGCGTGGGCAGCGCGCTGGTCATCCCGGCGACGTTGTCGATCATCGTCCGCACCACGTCGGACGCGCAGCGGTCCAGGGCCATCGCGCTGTGGGCGTCGGCCAGCGGCCTCGGGGTCGCGCTGGGGCCGGTGCTGGGCGGTGTGCTGCTGGCCCGGTTCTGGTGGGGCTCGGTGTTCCTCATCAACGTGCCGATCGTGCTCGCGTGCCTGGTCGGCGTGGTCGCGTTCGTGCCCCGGCTGACGTTCGCGGACCGCCGCCCGCTCGACCCGTTCGGCCTGGTGCTGTCGGTGCTGGGGCTGGGCAGCCTCGTCTACGGGATCATCGAGGGCGGCCAGCGCGCGGACTGGCTGGGCGTCGGCGTGCTGGTGCCGCTGGTGCTCGGCGTCCTGCTGCTGGTGTGGTTCGTGCTGGTGCAGCGCTCCGCGGAGCACCCCAGCTTCGACGTGAAGCTGTTCGCCGTGCGGCAGTTCACCGGTGGCAGCGTGGCGCTGCTGTTCACGTTCTTCGGCCTCACCGGGCAGCTGTTCGCGACCGCGTTCTACCTCCAGGGCATCCGCGGGCTCACGCCGCTGGGCGCTGGGCTGGTGATGGTCGCCGCCGCGGTGGGCATCGTCGTGGGCAACCTGGTGTCGCCGCGGATCACCGGGTGGCTGACCGTCCGGTGGACGGTCGTCGGCGGGATGCTGCTGGCCATCGCCACCTTCGCGACCTACGTGACGTTCGACCAGGGCACGTCCATCGCCTTCCTGGTGGTGCTGCTGGTCGTGCAGGGCTTCGGGATGGGGATGATCAGCGCCCCGATCACCACCGCGATGATGGCCGTCCTGCCGCCGCGGGTGAGCGGCGCGGGCGCGGCCATCAACAGCGCGATGCGGCAGGTCGGCGGGGCACTCGGCACCGCGGTGCTCGGCTCCGTGCTGACCGCGAGCTACCACCGGCTGATCACGCCGTCGCTGGCGCGGCTGCCCGAGGCCGTGCGCGACCAGGCCGCGGAATCGGCGCAGGGCGCGCGGGCCGTGGCCGCCGCCGCGCGCGAACCGTGGCTGCTCGACGCCGCGAACCACGCGTTCCTGCAAGCGATGTACACGTCCTCGACCTGGGCGACGCTGCTGTCGCTGATCGGGGTCGCGTTCGTCATCAGGTGCTTCCGACCGGACAGGTGAGGACGTCATGGAGTTGGGCCTTCGACACCTTCAGGTCGTCGTCGCGATAGCCGAGGCGGGCAGCATCAGCCGGGCGGCGGCCGCGCTGCGGATCGCCCAGTCCGGCCTCACCGCGCAGCTCGGCCGGATCGAGCGCGAGTTCGGCGCGCCGCTGTTCGTCCGCCGCCCGCACGGCGTGGAGCCGACCGAGCTGGGCACCCACGTGCTGCTCGGCGCGCGGGTCCTGATCGGCGGGTTCGACGACCTCGTCACGTCCGCGCGCACCCGCGCCCACAGCGGCGGGACGGCCGCGGCGGTCCGGCTGGGCGGCGTGGACAGCCCGTGGATCTCCACGGTCGCCGCCGCGCTGCGCGGCCTGCTGCCGGACCACGAGCAGGTCACCTACGTGGAGGAGAACTCCGCGGACGTCGTCGACCTCGTGCGCACCTCGCGGCTCGACCTGGCGGTGATCACCGAGTACCCGGACGCCCCCGCGCCCCGCCCGCACCGGCTCGTCGTGCGCGACCTGGGCGTGGAACCGCTGCTGGTCGGCCTGCACGTCGACCACCCCGAGGCGGGCCGCGACCGGCTGCGGCTCGCGCACCTGGCCGAGTACGACTGGGTCGCGCCGCCGGACAAGGCCGGTGGGCTCCGGCACAGCCTGCGGACGGCGTGCGAGCGCGTCGGGTTCGCGCCGCGGTTCCGGCACTTCGGCGCCGACCACGGCACGGCGGCCACCATCGTCGGCTCGGGCACGACCGTCGGGCTGTTCCCGACGAGCACCGGCCCCGTGCCCGGCGTGGTGTTCCGGCACCTCGCCGACGAACCCCTGTGGTGCCGCACGATGCTGGTCTGGCAGCCGGGGTCGCCGCTGGCCGCCATCGCCGACGAACTCGTCACGTCGGCGTCCGAGGAGCGCTTCCGCACCCGGCGGCCCACCACGCCGTTCCGCGTCGTCGACTACCGCCGGGCTATGTGAACGCCCGCGCCCTTGGCCCAGTAGATCGCGGCCCGCGCCACCGACGCGGCCTCGGCGCGGGGCAGCGGGATCGCGGGCCGCACGGCGGGCAGGTCCACGGTGAACACCGCGCCCGCGCCCGGCGCGCCCTCGGCGGTCACGGTGCCGTGGTGGGCCTCGACGACCTCGCGGACCAGCGACAGGCCGATGCCGAACCGCTTGCCGCGACCGTTCGCGCCGCGGGTGAACCGCTCGAACAGCGCCCGCTCGTCCGCCTGGTCGAAGCCGACCCCGCTGTCCCGCACCGACAGCCGGACCGTGTCCGGGGTCGGCGCCTCCACGGCGACGACGACCGCGCCGCCCGTCGGGGTGTGGCCGATCGCGTTGTCCACCAACGCGGTGACGACCCGGCGCAACGCGGACTCCGCGCCCAGCACCAGGAACTGGCCCGGCTCGTGCCGGACCTCCAGCAGCAGCCCCGTTTCCGCGGCCCGCGCGTCCTCGGCCGCGACGACCTCGCCCGCCAGGTCCGCGAGGTCGACCAGGTCCGTCCTCGGCTGCTCGCCGGACAGCGCGGAGCTGAGGATGTCGTCGACCACGTCGCCGAGCTGGCGGGTGCCGTTGACCAGCCGTTGCATCTCGGCGGCCAGCGCTTCGGGGCAGTCGAGCGCGTTCGCCTTGCGCGCCAGCAGTTGCGCGCGGGTGTGCAGCTGCGTCAACGGCGCGCGCAGCTCGTGGCTGGCGTCGGCGACGAACCGCCGCTGCCGCGCCAGGGCGTCGTTGAGCGGCGCTATCGCCTTCTCGCAGAGGAACCGGCTCGCCGTCGCGACGACGGCCGCGACCGCCAGCGCGGTGAGCAGCAGCGCGACCCCGAACGCGAACAGGAGGTTCCGCCGTTCCAGGACGTGGAACCGCTCGTCGTAGACGACCTGCACGACCTCGTCGCCGCGCCGCTGCGTGAGGACGCTGTAGTCCTGCCCGTCGCGGTGGACCTCCTCGAACCGCGGCACGTCGGCGGCGAGCAGGCTCCCGGCGAGCGGGAACCCGGCGGGCAGACCGGGCGTTCCGGCGACCACGCCGTCGCGCGCGACGACCAGCCAGGTGCACGCGGGCGGGCTGGAGATCGACGAGTGCTCCACCGTCCACAGCAGGTCGCGGCGGGTGTCGTTGTCGCGCATGTTCGCCGTGATCAGGTAGATCAGGCACTCGATGAGCAGCACGATCACCGTGGTCAGCAGCGTGAGCCTGGCGGTGATCGACCAGCGGGCGCGGCCGAGCGCGGCGCGTTCCGGCGTCATCAGACGGCCCCCGCGCGGTAGCCGAGGCCGTGGACGGTCCGGATGGCCTCGCGCCCGAGCTTGCGGCGCAGGTAGTGCACGTAAGTGTCCACTATGGACTCCGAGGTGGCTTCCGGGAACACCTGCGTGCGCAGGTCCGTCCGGCGGCAGATGGCGTTGGGGGCGACGGCGAGCGTGCGCAGCAGGTCGCACTCGCGGGCGGACAGCTTGACCACGCCGCCGGTCGACGTCAGCACCTCGCGGTGCCGCAGGTCGAGGTGGCCCTGGCCGAGCGGGAGGAGGTCGGTGTGCTCGAGGTGCCTCCGGTGCAGCGCGTGCACCCTGGCAACCAGCTCGTCCAGCTCGAACGGCTTGCCGAGGTAGTCGTCGGCCCCGGCGTTCAAGCCCTGGACGCGTTCGGTGACGTCGGACAGCCCGGTCAGCATCAGGATCCGCGCGGTCACGCCCACCCGGCGCAACCGCACCATCAGGTCAAGACCGTCGATCGCGGGCAGCCCCCGGTCCAGCACCATGATGTCCGGTTTGCGGCTCAACGCCAGGTGGAGCCCCTGCTGCCCGTCCAGCGCCACGTCGACCTCGTAGCCCTCGGCGGCGAACAACTCGGCCAGCATGGCCGCCATCTCCTGGTCGTCCTCGACGACGAGCAGTCGAATCGGCTCCGGCCCATCGGCTGGGTTTGGCACGCTGACCACTGTGGCAGTTCCCCACCGCGCCCACACCCCCTATCTCACTGGGCGTCGCGGTGGTAGTACGGACCGCGACGACGTGCTACTCGTCGAGGGCCTTGTAGAGGAACGTCGTCGGGCTCAGCACGCCGTCCGGGCTGAGCGCGTAGTCCGGGATCACGCCCAGCGTCGTCCAGCCCAGCGACGTGTAGAGGCCCTCGGCCGGGCTGCCCGTCTCGGTGTCCAGCAGCAGCAGCGTCACGCGCTCGTCGTGGGCGGCCTCCTCGGCGGTGCGCATCAGCTCCTTGCCGATGCCGCGACCGCGGGCGGACCGGTGGACGAGCAGCTTCGCCAGCTCGGCGCGGTGGCGGGAGTTCGGCAGGGTGGCCAGGCGCAGCTGGACCGTGCCGACGACCCGGCCGTCGACCTCCGCGACCCACAGCAGCAGCGTGCCGTCCTCGACGGCCGGTTCCAGGTTCCACCACCAGGTGGCCGCCACGGGGTGCGTGAGGCCCCTGAGGAAGCCCACGGAGGCGCCGCCGTCGACCACGTCCACGAGCAGGTCCGCGAGGGCGTTGGCGGGCAGGTCGCCCGCGGTCACCTGCCGGATGATCACGGCTGGGCGTGTTCGTGCAGCAGGAGCATCGTGTACGCGGCGATCGACTGGGCATCGGTGATCTCGCCGCGGGTGATCATCGCCTCGAACTCGCCGCGCGGGAACCACGCCGAGCGCATGTCCTGCTCCTCGTGCTCCCGCTCGTGGAAGCCCTCGACGAGCTGCGTGGCGAGGAACACCCGCCCGCGCTGGCTCGTCATGCCCGGCGCCACGTCCAGCACACCCAGTTCGAGCAGCTTCCCGGCCCGCAACCCGGTCTCCTCGCGCAGCTCGCGCTCGGCCAGCACACCGGGGTTCTCCTCGGCGCGGTCCGGCGCGGTGCCCTGCGGGAACTCCCAGCGCCGCATCCCGATCGGGTACCGGTACTGCTCGACGAGCCGCACCCGCTCCCCGTCCAACGGGATGATCAGCGCGAAGTCCGGCTTGTCCACCACGCCGTAGATCCCGGTGCTGCCGTCCGCGCGGCGGATCGGATCCTCCCGCACGGTCATCCACGCGTTCGCGTACACCTCACGCGATCCGAGCGAGTCCACGTCACCCTCCCTGAAACCGGATGACCGGACGGTACCTGGCTGTGGATCTCCCGTGGCACCCCGTAGCCTGTCGCGGGTGCGTCTAGTCATCGCTCGCTGCCAGGTCGACTACGTCGGCCGCCTCACGGCCCACCTGCCGATGGCCAACCGGCTCCTCCTGATCAAGGCCGACGGCTCCGTCTCGATCCACTCGGACGACCGCGCCTTCAAGCCGCTGAACTGGATGAGCCCGCCGTGCTGGCTGATCGAGGATCCGGGGATGTGGATCGTCCAGAACAAGGCGGGCGAGAAGCTGATCATCACCTTGGAAGAGGTGATGCACGACTCCAAGCACGAGTTGGGGCCTGAGCCTGGGCTTGTGAAGGACGGGGTGGAGTCGGATCTCCAGAAGTTGCTGGCTGAGCACGTGCACACCTTGGGGGAGGGGTGGACGTTGGTTCGGCGGGAGTTCCCGACGCCTATTGGGCCGGTGGATTTGATGTGCCGGGATGAGAAGGGTGGGTCCGTCGCTGTGGAGATCAAGCGGCGGGGGGAGATCGATGGTGTGGAGCAGTTGACCCGGTACCTGGAGCTGTTGAACCGGGATCCGTTGTTGGCGCCGGTGCGTGGGGTGTTCGCGGCGCAGCAGATCAAGCCGCAGGCTCGGGTGTTGGCGGAGGATCGGGGGATCCGGTGCTTGATCTTGGACTATGACGCTTTGCGGGGGATTGAGTCGGACGAGTTCCGGTTGTTCTGAGGGTTGTGCCGGGTGTGGTCTCGTGGTCTCGTGGTCTCGCCCCGATGCGCAATTATTTCTATGCCCGCAAAGGTTTGTCAAGGCGGGAAAGATGCCTTGACAAACCTTTGCGGGCATGAAGGCGCTGGGGATCGGGGTGAGGGTGGGGAG